>NZ_VPEO01000032.1:0-15872 GCF_013417155.1 Acinetobacter sp. YH16052
GCCGAGTCGTAAAGCTCAGAAAGCTGTTATTGAACAAAGAAAGTTAAATCCTGTGCTTGACTCTTGTGGTTAAAAACAGGACATTTTAAATGGTTTATCGCATAGACATTTTAATTGGTGAATAACATCTTTTGATTTCCTTTTTAAATTATAACTTTATTGTATATAGACAAGCCCACTCATTAGCGATTGGGCTTTTTAGTTGATATTTCACGTTCCACGCTTCATTTTGGTACAACTTTGAATGATTTTATTAAATTAAGCTGATCAATTTCTATTTTGGATTAGCTTTGCTGCGCCAAAAATTTCTCAATGGCTACCTGTGCAATCTCCGCATCTTCAAACGACTTTACACCCGACACACCCGACACACCCATCGCACCGACGAGCTGGCCTTGATACAGAATCGGTTCACCACCTTCCAACATTCCTGAGAAAGTTTCCATGGTCAGAAAACCCATCTGTCCGCCTTTGATAATATCCTCAAACAGTTTGGAGGGATGGCGACTCATAGCTGAACATTTAGCCTTTTCGACGGCCAGATTTGCAGTCATCGGTGCTGCACCATCCATACGCTTCATCGCAAGCAAATTACCCGTTTCATCTACGACTGCAATACTGACATTAAAACTGTTCTGAATGGCATATTGATGGGCTTGATCTAATAAAAATTCCGCATCGCTTAAAGTCAAATAATGTTTGGTTTGCATGAAAATGATCTCTAATTTTAAATGTAATTCCCCCTAAGCCTGAGCCATATATAGCGCAAGAATACTGGAGGAAGTCTTTAAATTTTCATTTCTATTCGATAGATGAAAGCCCTCTCCTTTAAGGAGAGGGTTTGGGAGAGGTATTACGCTTTCATCTCAGCAAAAGTTTCTTTAGCCGCTTGAATCGTGTAAGCAATATCTTCATCACTATGCGCAGCAGAAATAAATCCTGCTTCAAAAGCAGATGGTGCAAGGTTTACGCCACGATTTAACATGCCATGGAAGAATTTACGGAACGCATCGACATCGCATTTCAGCATAGAGTCGAAGCTAGTAATATCTTCCTGATCGGTAAAGTAAAGACCAAACATACCGCCCACTTGTTGGGTCTTGAATGGAATGCCTGCTTCATCAGCAGCAGTTTGTAAACCGGCGAGCAATTTTTCGAGTTGTGCGGTTAATTTTTCATAAAAACCTTCGGTACGTAAATGCTTGAACATCTCGATACCGGCACGCATTGCCAGTGGATTACCCGACAATGTACCTGCTTGGTATACCTTACCCAGTGGTGCAATACATTCCATCACTTCACGCTTACCACCAAAAGCGCCCACTGGCAGACCTGCACCAATGATTTTACCTAAAGTGGTTAAATCCGGAGTAACGCCATAATGTGCTTGCGCACCACCCAAACCGACACGGAAACCGGTCATTACTTCATCAATGATAAACACTGAACCATGTTCATCACAGACATCACGAATCGCTTGCAGGAAACCGTCAATTGGTTTCACCAAGTTCATGTTGCCTGCGACTGGCTCAACAATCACGCCGGCAATTTCCGAACCAAATTTGGCAAAGCATTCTTTTAAAGTCGCGATGTCGTTATATGGAAGTGTCAGCGTATGTTTTGCAAAATCCGCTGGCACGCCTGCCGACGTCGCTTCCCCTTCACCACTGGTCAATAAACCTGAACCGGCTTTTACCAATAATGAATCCGAATGACCGTGATAACAGCCTTCAAATTTTACAATCTTGTCACGGCCAGTATAACCACGCGCTAAACGAATCGCGGTCATGGTCGCTTCTGTACCTGAGTTGGTCATACGAACCAGCTCAATCGATGGCATGATCTCGCAGATAATGTCTGCCAGTGTGGATTCATGAACTGTGGGCGCACCAAAGCTCAAACCGTCTACTGCGGCATCCTGAACCGCTTTAATAATCGCTGGATGCGCATGACCCAAAATCATCGGCCCCCATGAACCTACATAGTCCACATAACGTTTGCCATCGACATCATACAGATACGCACCTTGGGCTTTTTCGATAAAGACCGGCGTCCCACCGACACTATTAAATGCGCGTACAGGTGAATTGACGCCACCCGGGATATGTTTATTGGCTTGTTTGAACAATTGTTCTTGCTTTGGAGATAAGCTCATGAAGGCACTCGACTCAAAATTAAATCAATCAAAAAATTTTATGCTGTAGCTTGAAAAAGCGCAGACCATTCATCTAAACGTTCAGGAATGGCATTCATAGGGAGTCCCAATATATCACTAATCACCGCGCAATAATCCGCACCTGACTCAATGACATCCTTGGAATTTTCAACCGTTAAACCGCCAATGGCACATAAAGGTACATTTAATTTCTCTTTGGCCAGTTTTAAGGTTTCCAGACCAATATTACCGGCTTCTGGCTTGCTGTCAGTCGCATAAATTGCGCCAAATGCCACATAATTTGCACCATCAGCAATGGCCTGTTCAGCCAGCTCAAGTGAGTTATTACAACTACGGCCAATCAACACGCCTTTGGGCAAACGCGCTACAGCGTCGACAATAGAACCATCATCCTGGCCCAAATGCACACCTACGCCGTATTTAACCGCCATTTCAAGATCATCATTAATCACGAAAGGTACGCCATATTCAGCACACATGGCTTTCATGTACTCGATTTCGTAAATTTGATCTTCTTTCGCCACTTTTTTACGGCGATATTGCAAGACCGCAACACCACCATTGGCCATTGCACCTTCCAACTTCGCCAATAAAAGCTCTAATGGATCATCATTGGTAATTAAATATAAACCGCGCATCTTGCTCGCCACTTGCTAGGATGGCTCTATTATAGGCATAACTCGGTTTAATTGCCGCCATCTTGCTGTTTCTGAGACTAGGTAGCAACAGATTTGCAGTTTTTTAGCACAATTTATCAATTAAATCGTAAATATCACCATTTTCAGGGATATACGGACTTTCAAATCTGCGTTTTAATGGCCTTATAACAATAATTATAACGTGTTAATGCTTACGCCCTCCGACAAACGCTTTTAGGATTTTGCAGATAACTTGGTGGAGAAGTTGCAAAATTCTAAGAGCGATTTTTTTGTCTTTTTTTCGCCTGACTCAAGCGTACTCAAATTAATTAATATTAAAAATACCCATTTTCAGGGATAGCCCAATCGGCACGAAGCGTCTTAAATAGCCTTAGACACAGAAAATAAACAGAAAAATAAATACCTGTGTCGGTAATACCCGATCCTTTCTGGTTTTGAGTCATTCTTTTGTGGGGAGACGTTTCAAAGCCAGAAAGGATCTTTTACTTTCAGCACAAATCCACATGAATTCTTCCATGAATATTTACACAATAGCATCAGCAAAATTTTAGACATTTATTGATAGCAAACAGGCATAAAAAAAAGCCCGGAGAAGGTCGCTCCAGGCTTGGAAAACTGTTGTATTGATTAAAATAGAATGGTTGATCAAAAAACCTAATCTGCAATAACATAATTATTAGAATAATAATTCTAGACTTGCAAGGCTTTTATCGAAATTTCATGCTTTAAGTGGGCACATTCCGATAAAAGTCATTCTGGCTCAACTGGAAATTTTATCGTATTTACGGTCGATCAGACTGATATTACCGCGCAGGACATCGGCAAACATGCGCCAGTCCGAGATAAAGCTATATACAGGCTGTTTGAAGCTGGCCGGTTTATTGCGCTCAAAGATAAAATGACCGACCCAGGCACAGGCATAACCAGATAGCAAACCATAGGCAAAATATCGCGGCTTGCCTTGACGAATGGCTTTGGCAAAACAGTATAAACCGATGCTACTGCCGGCCACGTGCAGACGGCGGCTGATAATATGCCGATGCTCAGTCAAATAGAAGCGATAAAATTCATGATAACTCTTAATCGGCATCTGGGGCTGAACCATCACCTCATTCTTACTTTCTGGTTGTACTTGTACATTCATCTGTCATCATCCTGACGTTTTTTGTTTTACCTTAGCGTATATTTTAGCCAAATAACAGCCTTTTGATGCGCGCTTCAATGCATCTTGCACATCCCCGTGAAGGCCTGAATCCGATCGTTTTAGCCTAAAATGAACCGATGAAATCTAAGTTTCAAACTTCTGTTTAAGCTTTTTATGCTCAGTCAAGTCTTACATGCATTTTGATTTTGGTTACAATCTGCTGCGCACAAATCTAAAAATATAATTGCGGCTGCTGTCCGCCTCATTTTAAAACCTTATTCAAGTGAAGATTCAGTACTTAATTGCACTGAACAGATAGGATGATCATCATGGTTGAAGTTGAACTCAAGTTCCAGATTCCTGCGGCAAGACGCACTGCGCTGCTCAAGGCACTTGATCCGAAAAAGTCTCAACAGATCCAGCTTCAAGCCAAATATTATGATACGGTCGACCGTCAACTGGCCCGGCATGGGGTAGCACTGCGTCAGCGTCTGGAAGGTACACGTTGGGTTCAAACCCTAAAAGCGGCCGGAAAAAGTCATATCGAACGCTTTGAACATAATCATGATCTAGGGGAATTAACCGCATCTCCTGAACTGGATTTAGATATTTATAAGGAATTTCCAGAAGCCGGGGCAATTCTCAGCAATGCGCTCGGCAATCAGTTCGACCAGCTCCAACTCCAGTTTGAAACCGATATTTCCCGTACGTTAAGGGTGATTGACTATGAAGATACCCAGATCGAAGTCAGCCTGGATATTGGACAGATCCGCACACAGGAGGCCGAGCAAGAAGTACATGAAGTCGAGTTCGAACTAAAAAATGGTTCAATTCAACATCTGCTGGCGTTTAGTTTTGAATGGGTCAAGAAATACCAGCTCTGGCTCGATGTACGTAGCAAGGCCGAAATAGGCAATTTATTGGCCACTTCACAGCGCGTCAGTCCTGCGACCCTTAGCAAAGAATTTCAGATCAGCAAAAAAGACAGCGCCAGTAAAACCATGTACAGTCTGATTGCACAGCAGATGCAGCATTTATTGCCGAATATCGCGGCGATTGCAGCTCAGGTTGCAGAGCAGGAACATATTGATCAGGCACGACTGGCACTGGATCACTTATATCTGACCTTGCTGCTCTTCAAAGACTGGCATCCACAGCTTTCGGACAAATGGGCACATCAACTGGCGGCCTTTAAGCAGCAATTTGAACATTTGCAACATTTACAGCATATGCAAAACAGCTTGGCCGGCTTCCTGCAAAATCCCACCACGGCAGAAAACCTGAGCAAAGATATTCTGTATGCGCAGGAGAAACTCGGTAATCTGGTCAAATCTACCCAGAATGTGCATCATTATCTGGAATTACTGATGTTCAGTTTAAATGAAAATGAGCATGCCTCGCTGGACTTGAAAACTGCTGCTCAAACTACCTTGCAACAGCAATATAAAGCTTTGCAGGAACAAATGAACCAGACCGATATCACTGATTTTGAAAGTCTGGATCAATTGTCGGGCCGGATTCAGGAGCTCAAATTCAGCTTTCCGATTTTAACCACGATCTATGATGTCAAAAATTTGCAGAAATACAGCAAAGCGCTGAACGATGCTCAACTGGCAGCCAGTGAATATCAAACTTTGGCCTCTTCTGCAGTTTATATTCAGCAGACCGAGCTGGAAGCAAGTGACTGGTTTGTGCTGGGCTGGCTGACTGCCAAGCAGGAAGTCTATGCGCAGAAACTGCTTGAAGCGACCGAACAGTTCTTGGTCAGTCGTAAATTCCTGAAATAAAAATATTGAAATAAAAATATTGAAATAAATATCACAAGAAAAACTCAAAGCACGCCTTCTCTGGCGTGCTTTTTTGTTGCAGAAGCACATCACACCCCTGCCGATCTTTGGGCTATATTAATCTATAAAACCAACATCGCGGAGGAATGACCCGATGGCAGAAATAGAACTCAAATTCCAGATTCCGCCACAGTCTCGTGTGCAATTTGAACAGGACATTCAGAAACTTCAGCCGACTCGGCATCGTCTGTGTGCACGCTACTTTGATACTGAAGCGCAACAATTACAACAACATCAGATTGCCCTGCGGCAACGTCTGGAAGACCAGCAATGGATTCAAACCCTGAAAGCAGCGACTGAACAACAATTTGAACGTTTTGAACTTGAGCATGAATTAAAAAGTCCTCCGGAACATTGTGATTTTCAGTTATATCGCAAACATAAACCGGCCAAAAAAATCCTGAAACAGGCGCTCGGTGATCTGGAGACACCGCTTATTCTGCAATTTGAAACAGATGTCGTACGGTATGTACTAACAGAAAGTCATCTGGACAGTAAGATTGAAATTGCCTTTGATGTCGGAGAAATTCGACACAATGATCAAGCCATCGATATTTATGAAGTCGAATTTGAGCTTAAATCCGGCCAGCTGAGTGAATTGATTGATTTCATTCAGCCCTGGGTTCAGCGTTATGCTTTGTGGCTGGATACACGGAGCAAATCGGAACGCGGTTATGCCTTATTACATGATGAAGAGAGTCTGCCAGTTCAGCATCAGCTTCCCTTAGTGCTTGAACAGAAAGATCAGATCAGTACGATTTTACAAAAAATTGTCGCCAACTGTCTGGCTCATCTTTTCCCAAATGCGACGGCGATTGCTGCCGAAAATTATAATAGTGATCATGTGCATCAGGCACGTGTTGCGATTCGACGTTTGCGCAGTGCTTTTAAAATTTTCCAGTCCGTGACTGAACATGTACAGCCAGAATGGCCGGAACAGCTGCGGGATATTTTTCAGCAACTGGGTTCCACCCGAGATCGCGATGCCCTGGCAGAAAGCCTGATTCCACAACTGGAAAAAGCAGGTTCACCCTTACTGAAATTACCACCACACCGACAAAAACAACCAGATATCAGTGCGCTGTTCAGAAGTCCTGCCACAGTAGAATTAATGCTGCAACTATTCAGCTTTAGCCAAGAAAATACAGAGGGTAAAGCTAAGTCTTCGCATAAAATTTTGTGTAAAGGCCTGAGCAAGCTGCATCAGCAAATCTGTCAGGATGCCGAGAACTATCAAGAACTGGATATTGAATCCCGACATCGCACACGCAAACGGGTCAAACGCTTACGCTATAACGTAGAATTCTTGCAAAGCTTATTTCCTGAAAAAGAGGTTAAAGCTTATTTAAAAGCCTTAAAACCCTTGCAGGAAAGCCTTGGGCATTATAATGACCTGTTTGTAGCAGACGAATTATTTAGACCTTATGTCAAACAACAGGCCAAGGCCTGGTTTGTGCTGGGCTGGATAAGTGCGGAACAGCAGCGTTTGTCGAACGAAGCAGCAGAGCGTTTACAGCAGTTTGCAGAAAATACCAAGCCCTTCTGGTAAGACCGGGCTTGGTCAAACTGTGCTAGCGATATTTGCCGAATACTTTCCAGGTATTATTGTCTGCCAGCGGATCGTTATAACTGTCGCTACGTTGCTTGCGTGGCTTATCCCGTGCATCGACCAGCTCAAAATGTGGCTCGACACTCAGCACGATTCCATTCACATAAAAACGGGTGCGCGTATATTCACTTTGGCCATGCTGAAATACATAAGTGCGCAGATCAACAAATTCACGGTGTGCCACTAACGCTGCGGTATCGTCACTCTCGAGCCACTGCCGCATGGCTGCAACCTGCTCGGGTTCGAACTGGCCGCATTTTTCGATCAGGCTGGCGACCCCACGAAAAGTTTTGGATTCTTTGGCACGGGTTTTATTGATCCGGATCCGGTCAACATGAAAATAAAACAGCGGCAGGTTTAAATGACTCGGCAGATGGATCGCATCCAAGATTTCATCTTCCATAAAAGGCTGAAACAGATCCTGTGCCCTTTCAATCAAACCGAGCCACTGGCTATAGTATTCATCTACCTGTGACTGGCTGCCATAATAAATCGGCAAGCCTTCAACATTGGCCAGATTTGCCGGTGGCCAGATATTCTGGCGCAATAAAGCAATATCACTTTTTAGACTTTGTACCGTAATCGCATCCTGCATGGCATTCACTTTTATATGCTTAGGCTATTTTTAGATTAAGGCAAAGGTTTAGTTTCCGCAAGGCTTTGCCTATAATTAGCGATTGAGATTTTAGTGTTAGGAACAAATTCATGGTTCAAAAGATTGAAGCAACCGATGTAACCGAAGAAGAAGCGTTAAATGCGGCATTCTTTGAACGTGCTGATGAATTTATTCAACAAGCCAACGAGTTTTGTCGCGTAGAAAAAGGCTCACAAGAAAAACCGAGCGATAAGCGCGGTCAAGTCAGTGCAGCGATGTTATTTGGTACTGCCCGTTTCAATACCTGGGTGGCAGCAAATAATTTTAAAGATGGCAACGAGATGCGTGATGCCAAAGATCAGGTCATGTCTTATATCTTGCAGCAATTTCAAATGATGCTGGAAGATAACTATGATGAATATTGTGAACAGTTCGAAAACTATTTACGTTTCCGTCACAATGAAGAGTTTCATGCCAACAAGCATAACCATGATCACAAGCATGATCATTGATTAAAATACGAAAAGCCTCGCGGGGCTTTTTTTATTTGCTGTCATTTATCATATTGACTTTAAAGTGATTTAAGCACTATATAAATTGAATAATAAATAAACGAAAACAAGGCATAGCATGCAGCAACTTCCCTTCCCGATCATTGACCCTCATATCCACCAATGGGATCCGTACAATACCCCACATGCGGCAGCGCTAGCGGTAAAGCTGTTCGGCAATCATCCCAAATTACTAGACAGAATGGTTCGACTGTTGAAACCCAGAGACGTCATTGAGACCATTGGCCTGACACAGCACCTGACTGCACCTTATCTGCCTGCAAATTACAAGAAAGATGCAGGACATTATGAAATAGAGCAGATTGTGCATGTTGAAGCCAGCTGGCATGACCATAAAGGTACGGGTGTGGTAAATGAAACCCGTTTTATCGCTGGACTTCCTTTTGATCAGCATAATATCCAGTTAGGTGGAATCGTCGCCACGGCAGACCCACGACAGAAGAACTTCAAGCAACTGATTCAACTACATCGAGAAGCTTCTCCCAAGTTTCGCGGCATCCGTAAAATGGCTGCGGTACATCCGGATAAAGGGATTCATGCCTGGACCAATGAACCGCATCTCTATCGCAACAAAAATTTTCTGAAAGGCTTTGAGGAACTGGCCAAGCAAGATTTAAGCTTTGATGCCTGGGTATATTCTCCCCAGATTGCGGACGTTACTGCGCTGGCCAAAGACTTTCCAAACACCCCTATTGTGCTGGATCATCTGGGTACGTCCGCAGGTTTATTTGGCAAGGTGGGCAAAGCTACAGGCAAGACCGAACAAGATCGCGCCCAGATATTTGCAGACTGGAAAGATCAGTTGACAGAACTGTCTGAATGTCAGAATGTATCGACCAAAATGTCTGGTCTGTTTATGCCCGTTTTAGGTCATGATTTTCATCAGCAGAAACGGCTGGCAAGTAAACAGGAATTAGTGGAACGTGCAACTCCCTTGATCCAGCATGCTTTAGACTGCTTTGGTTCTAAACGCGTGATGTTTGCATCCAACTTTCCAATGGACAGTGTCAGCAGCTCACTCACCAATATTATTGATGCCTTTAGCGATATTGTTCAGGACTACAATGAAAATGCGTTAAAGCCGATCTTTTATGAAAATGCTAAAGCGTTTTATAAATTAGAAGAATAAGAGTCTGGATCCTTAAAAAAGGAGAAAAATACATATGCTCTGGGAAGAAATGATCGCTAGTCCCTTGTCAGAAAAGCTTTTATATACTTGCTTGGTGATCTGTTTTAGTGGAATCGCATCCTACTATTACCAACATATGATCCACTTACCCTTTAATAAAGATATCGCTTTAGGATCAATCTTGGTATCAGGTGGTATTTTCCTTTTTCTCTTTGCCACTTTCTGGTGGAGCTTGCCCTGCGCTGTATTATCTGGTGTTTTAGGTGGAATCCTGTTCACCAGAAAAGTTACTTAAATTGGGCTTTTAATAATATGGTAAATAAAAAAACCCCCTCATTTGAGGGGATTTTTTATCAACACTACGATGTTTTAACTTGCTTACCATACTGATCAGCCATCACTTCAACCAGCTGGTCCGGCTTGATGTATTTTTTGATCATGGCATCAATATCGGCTTTGCTCAGTTGAGCAATCGCCTGATCACGTTTTTCCCGGTAAACCAGATTACGGTCTTTTTCCAGCTGTGGAATCAACATAGTGTGAATACGGCGATCATCTTCGAGTGCAGTTAAACGCTGTTTCAAGATACTGGCTTTTGCCGCTTCGACTTCCTGTTCAGTCACGCCACGTGTCAGCAGTTCATTGAGTACCTTATGCACTGCCTGAGAAACCTGTGCGGATTTTCCAGCCGTATAATTGGCACTAATCATCATGGCGCCCACATCTGCCCATTCATCGAGTTGCACATCTGCACTAAAACCATATACTAGGGCATTTTTCTCGCGTAGCTCTTGTGCCAGTCGTGACGATAACTGTGAATCACCCAGAATATATCGAAATACCTGTAATGCAGGTGCATCGGCATGATCTGCGCCGACCGGCATGCTCATGAATGCCTCATAACTCCCGAATTCACGCTGCTCGGACAACGCATGAATTTTCTGGGCTGGGTAGCTTCGATATTCCGATTTCAGACGCTCATAAGGCTGTGCCGCTTTCCAGTCTGAGAAACTATTTTTCAGGTTTTTTTGCATCGATTTCGGATTAAATTCGCCCGTAACCGCGATTTGCGCATGTTGGGTTTTTAAAAACTGCTGATACAGTGCCACAACCTGTTCGCGAGTCGCTTTCTGATACTGTTTTTTGGCCAGTTCAGGCTCGAAATGGAAACGCAGATCGCCAGGCTGATAGATCTCGAGAGTTCGCGCCATCGTCAAGCTCGACACGGTATCTGGTTCAGTATAAGGACGATCCAGACTGGATAAAGTCTGCCCCTTGATCAAGTCAAACTGGCTTTGCTCAAATGCCGGCGTTTTCAGCACATCAACCACATACTGAAAAAACTCTTCAAACTTTTCTTTTTTGGCGCTGATCTGCAAGGTCAGGCCATTGCCGGATGCACCGGCAGTTGCCGAACCGCCTACTTCAATAATTTTATCGGCAATCTGCTGCAAGCTTTGAGTTTCCGAAGAGCGCAACATTAAATAAGCGGTCAGGTCCAGAATCTCGCCTTTATTCATCAGGCTTTGAGCGGTACCAAAATCCAGTGAAATTGTGGCATAGACCTTGTCATCGCGGGTAGTCGTCGGAAACAGCGCGTATTTAATGCCATTTTTCAACTTGCCACGCTGAATCTGTTTGTCTTTACTGTACAAATACTGTTTGGATTCCTGGACATATTGCTTTACTTCAGCCTGATAGACACTGACATCTTTCATTGGCTCTTCTGCTTCAGCCTGCTGATCCAGAGTTTTTGTCGGTGCTTCTGTCTGTGCCAGTTCCTGCGCTTTCTTCTGATCTTCCGGGGTAGGTAAAATATTGCCAGAAATACGGTATTCAGGTTTTAAAAAACTCTTATAGACCTGATTGACCTGATTCACATTCAGGTTTTGAATCGCGCTCAGATCTTTAAAATACTGGCTCCAGTCACCCGAATACGCCACTGCATAATCACTTAAACGTGAACCTAAAGCAGTCGCACTATTTTTAATATTGTCGGCCTGATTTCGGGTCAGATTTTTAGCCCGGTTTAATTCTGCTTCGGTAAATGGCTGGCTCTTTTCTACGCCTTGGATCAGCCCCTTTTCAATATCCTGTGCCTGATGATTCGGAGCATAGATTGCTCCCATAAACACCAGATTAAAGTCTTTATCCAGCCAGGTACTGGATTGCACCGCTGTTGACTTCCCAGTTTCCACCATATTCTGATAGAGATGTCCACTTGGCTGCAAAGTATAGAGCGTTGGCGAAACAGCCAAAGCCGTTTTAATGCTTTCTTTGGATTGATTCAAATAAAGATTAAACTTGGCCAGATCACTGCCTTTCTTTACTGTAAATTCACGCTGTTTGATTTGCTCTGGTTTAAGCGCTGGGACTTTCACTTGCGCTGGTACATTTCGGGATTGAATCGGACTGAAATGCGTATCCAGCTGTTTTAAGACTTCGGCCTTATCAAATTTGCCCGAAATGACCACAAAGGCATTATTCGGTGCATACCATTGACGGTAAAAATGGTTTAGTTCCTGCATATTGATTGATTGCAGCTCATTTAGGTCACCAATCGGCAAACGGCCTAAATACTGATTGCCATAAGCAGATTTAAACACCTGATCGATCAATACTGAAAATGGCTGATCCAGACGAATTTCACGCTCGCGTTTTACAATATCAATTTCAGTCGGTACATATTTTTCCTGAAGCACCAGCTTGTCCATGCGTTCGGCTTCGAGAAAAATGACTTCACTCAGCGCAGTTTTTTCAGGACGGATCACATTGGTATATTTGGTCGAGTAATAGTCGGTACTGGCATTAGTCATCAAGGTATATTGATCCAGTCGACGCTGGAATTCATCCCCTTTGACATTTTCTGTGCCTTTAAAGGCCAAATGTTCCAGCAGATGGGCCAGTCCGCCCTTGCCCTGAGGATCATTCAGGGAACCGGTCAGATAGACCGTATTCATAAAAACTTTATTTTCTTTATCATTCGGTGCCAGGATAATGCGCAGTCCATTATCCAGTCGGTATTCTTCAATATTCTGTTCCGTTTTCACCAAAACAGGCTGTGCAAAACTTAGTACACTACAGCCAGACAATACAATCGCCAGACTTAAATTTTTATAACGTAGCAACATTCTTCATCCAAATTATAAATATAAATTTTTATTCGCGCCCATCTTAGAGAATGATTCTTTTTCTGAATAATCTATTCCAAGCCGAACCATCAAAATAACATGCCGCCTCGCCTGACGACATGTATATCTATGTAATTATAAAAATTAAAGATAGATTTCAGCCTGCATATATAACTTTCCATAACCGGAAATTTCAATTCGTTCCTGATCTTGCAAAGCACAATACAGCACCCCACCACGTGCTGATGCCTGATAGGCGACCAGCTCATTTTTACCGAGTTTCTCGGCCCAGAGCGGCGCAATTCCGGTATGAATCGAACCGGTTACCGGATCTTCATTGATGCCATTACTCGGCGCAAAATAACGTGAAATACAGTCGTATTGGGTATCTTGTGAAGTAATTGCGACATCTAAATAGGTATTTTGAGCAGTAATGGCTGTACGCTTGCCATTCAACTGTTTCAACAATTCAAAATCAGGCGTTTCATCCAGCACATCCTGTACCGATTCGTATTCAACAATATAGCCCTGTGCATTCAGATAAACCTGTTTAAACGGTTTGCTCAAGGCCTGTCTTAAAGCTTCAGGATATTCAGCAACTGGCGCTGCACGACGGATTGGAAAATTCATTCTGATCTTGCCATCAGCATCCTGACTGACTACAAAAATGCCTAAGTCTTTTACGTGAAAATGAATCGTTTTCCCCGTACCAAACTGATTGAATAATACAAAGCTGCTGGCCAATGTCGCATGACCACAAAAATCCACTTCCTTGGTTGGCGTAAACCAGCGGATGGCATAATTATCGCTATCGATGACTTTAACAAAAGCCGTTTCGGACAGATTATTTTCCAAGGCGATATTTTGCATCAGACCATCTTCGAGCCAGTCTTCCAGTACAATCACGGCTGCGGGATTGCCTTTAAACAGTTCCGTGGTAAACGCATCGACCTGGTACATTTTCATTTTTTGAATTCCTGAATATAACGATCTCTAGTTTAAAAGCTTTTTTGCAAGAATGAACTTGAATATGTTAATCATCTCATTAATCTAGCCTATTAAATAAATAGAGCAAATGGTGCTGCATGACAAACTCCCCTATTCAAAGTGTTCCCTTAGAAAAAGCTTATCGTCTGATTACCCATGGCCCTACTGTACTGGTATCTGCTCAAGATCAGCAGGATACAGATGTCATGGCAGCAGCCTGGGCATGCGCACTGGAATTTAGCCCCGCCAAAGTGACTGTGGTTCTGGATAAAAGCACCAAAACCCGAAATATTATTGAAAATTCAGGTTATTTCGCGCTGCAAATTCCAACATTGAAACAACTGAATATGGTCTATCGTCTGGGTACGCAGAGCCTGCATGATGTGCCTGACAAACTGGCACAATCCGGAGTAGAACTATTTCATTTTCCTGATGCTGATATTCCTGTAGTACAAGGCTGTGCGGCCTGGATACTCTGCGAGATGATTCCTGAGCCGCATAACCAGCAAATGCATGACCTGTTTATAGGCAAGGTGATTGCAGCCTATGCCGATGATCGGGTCTTCCGCGACGGCCACTGGCATTATCATGAAGTGGATGAAGAGTGGAAAAGTATTCATCATGTAGCCGGCGGGCATTTTTACACCATCGGCAATGCGGTGAGCATTGATGATCCGGAATTATAAATTTTTCAAATTTGGAATAAATGAAAGTAATCGCGGATGATCAGACGATATCAACCAGCACCAGAGTATCCGAAATTATGCTACTTTATCTATAATCTTCATTTGATGTGATGTGCTATGACACCCTTTAAAATTCACTGTATTGATGTCCAGAATTCACTGCAAAATTATATCTGGTTGCTTGAACATACCGCGTCGCATCAGGTGGCTGTGATTGATCCAACCGAAGCAGAATTGGTACAAGACTATTGTGCCGAACACGGTTTAACTGTAAGTCAAATCTGGCTGACTCACTGGCATAAAGATCATATTGGCGGTGTGCCGGAACTGATCCAAGGACAAAATCTGCCTGTGTATGGCCCACGGGCAGAACTAAGCAAAATTCCGTTTATCACCCATCCTCTTGAGCATGAAGAACAGTTTAATTTTCATGGAATAGATATCCAGGTGATTGCTGTACCCGGGCATACACTCGGCCATATTGTTTATTTTATTGATGCAATTGATGTGCTGTTCTGCGGCGATACCTTATTTGCCATGGGTTGTGGCCGGGTTTTTGAAGGCACCTATTCACAGATGTATCATTCACTGTCCCGTCTGGCTGCCTTGCCACCGCGCACCCAAGTCTATTGCACCCATGAATACACATTATCGAATGCACAGTTTGCCAAACACGTTGAACCGGACAATTCGGCAATTCTGGAACGCTTCGAACATATTGAGCGTTTGCGTATACTAGGCCAGTGCACGCTGCCAAGTAGTATTGAAGATGAATTGCAAACCAATCCTTTTCTGCGCGCAGAAAGCGTGGAAGAATTCCAGCGTTTAAGAACCCTGAAAGATCAGTTTTAAACCGGATTCAAAGCTGAAGATCAATGCTTCAGCCGACTTACTTATTTGTCATTTGCGATGCATAGAATGTTATTGAAAGGCACGTACAAATTTTGCACAAATTGGAATAAGTTGAATCTCCATCTAAAAAATGTCTTTCTGTGCCATTTTTGCTTTCTTATAATTAATCAAGTCCTCTATTTTTTTAGAAACCAATTTCAGTTCCAACACATGAAATAATGACTTATAAATAACAGGATGATATTGATTTAAATTAGAGAAATTCGTGGAACATTGCTTAAATAATCAGCATGGAACCTAACAAGTGAATAAAAAAGCCCAATTTACTTGAATTGGGCTTTCACTTATACGCTAAACAGGCTTTGTTGCACAAACCTATCTGTAAAGGCTTTTTCAGCGATATAATTTTCAAATGAAGAAGCCTACACAGAAAATCTACCGCACAACCAATTGGCCCGCATATAACCGAGCACTCATGAGTCGCG
>NZ_VPEO01000033.1:0-13952 GCF_013417155.1 Acinetobacter sp. YH16052
GTTTGCGAGATTGAAGCATTTCCGAGCGATTGCAACCCGATTTGATAAGCTTGCACGAAATTACCAGTCTATGATTTACATTGCTTGCATGTTTATTTGGTGTAAAGCCAAATGAGGACACGCCCTAGAATATTTCTGGCTTGTCTTACGAAGAATTTTGCATTCATATCGTCTTTATTTAATTCATTGATTTCTAGAAAAATACCTTATTAAGGCATACAACTTCCGGTTAAATAGCGGCTCATCTCGTTCATAACATCAATAAGCGCTTCAAAATTTAAACTGGAATATGATTTTTTATAAAAAATACTTCCGGGAAAGTAGCAATATTCAAAGAAACTACTGTCATAGAATCTATACTACTAATTTTCAAAAGGTTATCTTTAAAAAATTAACGACAATTTAATCTCCCATTAAGTTCAATTAACCATATTTTTGTCTGAGTACTTCATCATTTGGATGGACAGATCGAAATTATTGAATAGATTTTCTGAACGTTAAATACCATATTTTTATTTGTAGCATAATCAAATATTCAGAACCTTACTCAGCTTTTCAAAGCTACCCTATTTACAGCCAAGCGATCTATAAACTCTAAATTTGATCGAAATAAAAACTCCCACTTAATGGAAATTTAATTTTATAGCAACCTTAAACATTGAATATAAATGCAATACAATGCTCATAAATACATCGAGATATATATAACTTTTTATGTCAGCTAATAATTTTAGGAAACACCTTGATCTCAATTTAAGGCAGTTAATACTTTTATTGGCTATTTTTAGTGTGTCTAGCCTTTTTATTATTTCTCTCATTATTAGCTATCAGATCGTAAAAAATCAGTTAATCGACAACTCTCTTGCCTTAAATTCTGACCATGCCCATAAAATTGCATTAAGCACAGACAACCATTTTAGAAATATGCTTCTTGAGCTGGACTATAGCGCCAAGATATTAGGTCAAGACTTTAATAACAATGAGCTGAGAGAAGCCGAGGTCAATAAATTAAAATATCAGTCTGAACATTATAACAGTGTCGTAATCAGTGATACTCAAGGCAGACTAATCAATTTTTCACCGAATATTCTGAATATTGATAGAAGTAAAATACAACATACTCAAGGGATTACTGACTCTCTTTATAACAAATCCACTTATATATCTTCACCCTATTTTTCTGTGCAAAAAAATATGATTGTGTTTATTTCTCAACCTATTTTTGACAAGTCAAATCACTATCAGGGCTTCATCGGTTCAGCGATTTATTTAAAAGAAAAAAATGTGATCAATCAACTCCTAACCACTTATAAAAATTATAAGAATAGTTATATGTATTTGATTAATAATGAAAATAAAATTATTTTTCATCCGGATCGTGAAAGAATTGGGCAATGGGCCAGCAATAATACTGGTCTGGAATATATGCATGCGCATAAAAATGGTCAAATTCGTTTAATCAACAGCCAGGGCGTTGATAATCTGGCAGGTTTTTCTCATATTCCGACTTCAAACTGGATCGTGGTTTCCCAGCAACCTACCCATGACTTACTTAAACAGGCAAATTCTATCCTCTATAAATTAGCCGCAGGATTCTTTTTATTTTATCTGCTTGTTTTTTATATTGTATGGCGACTGTCTGATTCTATCTCGGCCCCATTGAACCAACTGGCAGATATGGCGAGTTTACTGAATCAGGCAGAAATCGGCTCAAAAATTAAGGATATCCAGCCCTGGTACTATGAGGTCACAAAATTCAAGTTAGCCCTACTGCTGAGTGTTCGAGAATTTTCACAACAAATGAGCAAGATGGATCATCATATTAATACAGATCCTTTAACTGGCTTGATGAATCGTCGTGGTTTGAATTATGTCATGACTCAAAACATGAAAATGAACATCCCTTTTTCAGTGCTTCTGATGGATGTGGATCATTTTAAAAACATTAATGACAATTACGGTCATGATCAAGGTGATGTTGTCTTAAAGCATATTGCCAAGACGATGCAGCAAAAATTTCGTAAAGATGATATTTGCTGCCGCTACGGTGGTGAAGAATTTATCATTATTATACCGAACAGCAATCTCACTGAAGTTTATGAAAGCGCAGAAAGGTTCAGAAAAGAAATTGCAGGTAAAGAGATTCAGGACATAGGTCACATTAGCATTTCGATTGGTATTGCTTCTTGGCCAGACAGTTCTAAAAATATTCTAGACGTTTTGAAAATTGCTGATAACAATCTTTATCGGGCGAAAGATGATGGCCGTAACTGTGTGCGATACTAATTTGATTTATTTTTCAGTTTTATAGCTTAAATAAATGGTGCGCTCAGCGGGACTCGAACCCACGCCACAGGCTTCGGAGACCTGTACTCTATCCAGTTGAGCTATGAGCGCATCTTTTTTGGATCGCGCACATCATAACAAAAAAAAGCATAAGGTAAAGCAACTATCTCTAACTTCATCATTTTTATGCTTAAGCTTTATACAATGTTCCAAAACAGCAACACAGAATTGCATGTGAATCACTTGGCTTATTTTGCGAGATCACTCACAATATCTCAACTTTTCACCATTTGAGATATTCATGACTGATGCACTGATCTTAAGGGATGTGTCGAAGACCTATCGCAATGGCTTTCAGGCATTGAAAGGAATTAACTTAAATGTACCAGAAGGTGAATTTTATGCGCTATTGGGGCCTAATGGCGCAGGAAAATCTACTACCATCGGTATTATCAGTTCATTAACAAAAAAAACCTCCGGTACAGTCGAAATTTTTGGTCATAATCTGGATACCCATCCTTCTGAGGCCAAACAGTGCCTAGGTGTAGTGCCTCAGGAATTCAACTTTGCCCAGTTTGAAAAAACCTTTGATATTTTGGTGACTCAGGCAGGCTATTATGGCATTCCTAAAAAAATTGCACAGGAACGGGCGGAGCTTTATCTGACCAAACTGGGTTTATGGGAAAAGCGTTCCACTCAGGCCCGCATGTTATCTGGCGGGATGAAACGTCGCCTGATGATCGCGCGTGCCATGATGCACGAACCGAAACTGCTGATTCTGGATGAACCGACGGCTGGTGTTGATATCGAGTTGCGTCGTTCGATGTGGGAATTTTTGAACGAGATGAATGAAAAAGGCACATCTATCATTCTGACCACGCATTATCTAGAAGAAGCGGAAATGCTGTGTCGCCGCATTGCGATTATTGATCGCGGTGTGATTAAAGAAGACACCACCATGAAAAACTTCTTGAGTCAGCTCAATGAAGAATCGTTTATTTTTGATCTGGCCGAACCGATTGAACCTTTGCATCTGGATATCATCGGCGTGCGATTTAACCTGATCGATCCGATGACTTTAGAAATCACCATGGACAAGGCACATACCATGAATGATCTATTCCAGTTGCTGGAATCACAAAATATTCAGGTACGCAGTATGCGCAATAAATCCAACCGTCTGGAAGAACTTTTTGTGAAAATGGTCGAGAAAAATCTGGATGGAGCTGCGCAATGAACATTAATCAACTCAGCGTAGCTTTATATACCATTATCTATAAAGAAGTGCGTCGCTTTATGCGCATCTGGCCACAAACCCTGTTGCCACCTGCAATCACCATGAGCCTGTACTTCGTGATCTTCGGTAATCTGGTCGGTTCACGCATTGGAGAAATGGGCGGCTATAGTTATATGGAGTTCATTGTGCCTGGTCTGATTATGATGGCCGTGATCACCAACAGCTATGCCAACGTTTCATCTAGCTTCTTCAGCTCAAAATTCCAGAAAAGTATTGAAGAACTGATCATGAGTCCGGTACCGATGCATGCCATTTTATGGGGTCATGTATTGGGCGGTGTGATTCGTGGGATACTGGTTGCGATCATTGTCAGTGCAGTGAGCTTATTTTTTGCTGACTTATATATCACCAACTGGTTCGTAACTATATATACCGTCTTGATTACTTCCCTGCTGTTTTCTTTGGGCGGTTTTATTAATGCCGTCTATGCCAAATCTTTCGATGATATCTCGATCATCCCGACTTTTGTTTTAACACCACTGACCTATTTAGGTGGTGTGTTTTATGCTATTTCGAGCTTAAGCCCATTCTGGCAAAATTTATCTTTAATTAATCCTGTCGTGTATATGGTCAATGCGTTCCGCTATGGCATTTTAGGACATAGCGATGTCAATGTTGCCATTTCACTGACAGTGATTACCTTATGTTGCGCCGTGCTGTATGCAGTGGCCTATCATTTACTCTCCCGTGGTTCAGGAATGCGTGAATAATGAGTTTAGAACAATCTCTCCTTGGTAAAGACACCAATTACCCGACAGAATATCAGCCTGATGTTCTGTTTCCGATTTCGCGCGCGCCTGCCCGTGAACAATACGCACATGTCGAAGCGATTCAGCAAGGTGCAGACTGGTGGCATGTATTTGAAATTTCCTGGTTAAATTCAACCGGTGTGCCGCAAGTGGCTATTGGCCGCATTAGCTTGCCAGCGTCTTCGCCGAATCTGATTGAATCCAAATCCTTAAAACTGTATTTCAATAGCCTGAATTTTGCCAAGTTTGAATCTCAAGATGCCTTTATCACGACGGTCGAAAAAGATTTATCTGCTGCGGCTGAAGCTGAAGTTAAACTGCAATTGTTTCAGGTCGATGAATTAGAGATCAGCAAGCCGGAAGGCATCTGCATTGACGAGCTGACACCTGACCGTCTGGAAAATCATCCAGATGCCAGTTTATTGGCTTTGGATTCGAAGGATGCAGCAGAAGGCGAAATACAGCTGTATTCACATTTACTCAGAAGTAACTGCCCTGTCACTGGCCAGCCGGACTGGGGAACAGTTTTTATACGTTATCAGGGTAAAAAACCTTGTTATAAGAGTATTTTAGCTTATATTATTTCCTACCGTCAGCATAATGGTTTCCACGAACAATGTGTGGAGCAGATGTTCGCCGATATCTGGCAGCAACTGAAACCGGAAAAGCTGATGGTCTACGCAACCTATACACGCCGTGGTGGATTGGATATCAACCCTTGCCGTGTATCGGATTTAACATGGATGCCTCGCCCTATTCGTTTAGCGCGACAATAAAAAACATTGAGGTTGAACAATGCCATTTTTTGGGTTTATTCCTTCTGCAGAGCTTTTAAATACAATTCAGACTGCACAAAAAAACAAAAATTCAAGTGAGCCGCTTTACCCATTGCGTGATAAAACCGCATTGATGATTAATGATGAAATTATTGATGCGATTCTCACCGAGCTGGTGCGTCGCTTCCCTGCCAGTGATAAACGCGATACTGCGGAAAAACTGGCTGGCTATATCAAGTCGACTGTTGCAGTTTTGCTGAAACAGTTATTGAGTAAAGCACCAAATGACGTAGTCAGAGAGTCGATTGCATTCTCTGAGCGCAGTCTGTTTAAAGATCCTGAAGGACATTTCCGCATTGGTGAATCACTGGATGCCAGTCTGGTGACGAATTTAAAACATCATTACGCAGAACTTAAAGCCGGTCAGACTATTGATAAACAAGCGTTCAGCAACCTGTACAAACAATTTGGTGAAGCGACAGTCCGACATTTTATGGTCGACTTTAATAAAACCCTGGATCTTGGCATGATCAAACGCAAGGCAGCAGATATTGGCGCATCTGCAGTGATCAAGGCCATCAATATGGCAGCAGATAAAATTATTCTGAATTTGAATAAAGATGAGCTGCGCGCCATGGCCGAATATCACGACACTTTGTTCTATACAGAATAGTTTTGGATAGCATGGTTTCAAGATTTTCTACAAATCTTGAGGAATTAGCCTGACTTCGGTCAGGCTTTTTTATAATCAGTGAAATAGCTTGTTACAGATAAGCGACTCTATAAGACAAACTGCCGTAAAAATAGCCAATCCATCGCTATTTTTGTATAAGCGGCTAGGTCTCTTATTCATCCGAATGTTATCTTTAATCTGGCACTTTAAGCCTCACGATTGAAAAAATTTTATCAATCTTTTTCATGGCATGATTCAAATGACATCGCCAGCAACTCATCAAAAAACTGGAAATCGTAGCAAGATGTTGAAATCAGATTTTTATAAAAAGTTTAAGCAGCTTTCAATCGCACTTACCGCATTTGGTCTCAGCAGTTTGAGTCTGGCCAACGATTTCCAATATCACCCTTCTTATGCCGCTTTTAAGCAGAATGCCATGCAAAGCTATGGGCTAAGTGCCCAGCAAGTAGATTCCGCCATGAGCGGGACGCGTAACCTGCCCAATATCATCAATATCATGAATCGCCCAGGTGAAAGTAAGCCTTGGTATTCGTATAAAACTAACTTCTTAGCTGAATCTACCATTCAGCGCGGCGTACGTTTTAAACAGCAATATGCAGAAACGCTTAACCGTGCTGAACAGCAGTTTGGTGTACCACAGGCGATCATTCTGGGCATTTTAGGTGTAGAAACCGGTTTTGGTAGCAACAAGGGCTCTTTTGTCACTCGTGATGCCCTAGCAACCTTAGGGTTTGGCTATGAACGTCGTGCCCAGTATTTTCAGGATGAACTGGCTGCTTTAATTGCCTGGTCGTATAGAGATGGTGTTGCCACCTCTTCTGTGGTGGGTTCGTATGCCGGCGCTGTTGGCTATCCGCAGTTTATGCCGAGCAACATTCCAAAATTCGGCGTGGACTACGATGGCAATGGTCATATTGACCTGCGTAACTCAGCGGTAGATGCGATTGGTTCGATTGCCAACTATCTGGCACAGCACGGCTGGCAGCGTAATCAGCCCATTGCCTTTCCGGCACGTTATACCGGTTCAAATCCCGATGCCGTGATTGCCAAAGATCTGACTCAACCTATGCCTTATGGTGTGTTAAAAACGCAAGGCATCAGCCCGATGAATCCAATCGTAAAAATTGACGATCTGGATCTGGTCAATGTAATTCAATTACAAGAGAATTATGGCTCAATTTACTATATCACTTATCCAAATTTTCAAGTGATTACCACTTATAATCGCAGTCGTATGTATGCCACTGCTTTGTGGTTATTAGGTACCGAAATTACCAGCCGTTAACACTAAAAATTAATACAAATTATGAAAGTCAACATTTTTATAGGTTAATTTGTGCGTATTTTAAGCAATTTTAATATTATGTTACAATATTGATTATTTTTTGATCAATCATTGTTTATTTTGCGTTCTTTTTTTAACTATTTTAATTAAACACTAGACAGGGTATTGCCGGCATGAATATTATCCATTTCGTTAAATGTAGTTGCATAAGTTAAATATCAGGCATGTTTACATGGTTTTTCAGCCATTTATGAACAACCAATAGATATGCTGTTAGGAGTTGATTCGATGCATTCTTCAATTTTGAAGTCTTTTATGGCCATTGCCACGATCGTCACGCTGACGCAATCACAGGCAGATATGGTTCCGTCATCTTCATTCACCAATGAAAATGACAATTCGCGTCTTGCCACGCGAGTACTCAATAAAGAAGCTCAAAGCTTCAATTCAAATTTCACAAATTTGAACAGCCTTTCAATCACTGAGCGTTCTGGCGATAAAGTTCGCCGTGAAACCATTGCAGCGAAAATTGAACTTCCTGCAGAAGAGCCTTCAGTGATTGAAAAACTGAATACAGTGGCTTCTAATACTGTACGTAAATTCAGTCAGACAGGTACAGCGTCTTGGTATGGTCGTCAATTCCACGGCCGTAAAACTGCAAGCGGTGAAACCTTTGACATGAACGCAATGACAGCTGCCCATCGTAGCCTGCCATTGAACTGCTATATTCGCGTAACCAACCGTAATAATGGCAAGAGCGTCGTGGTTAAAGTAAATGACCGCGGTCCTTTCCATGGTAACCGTGTTGTTGATTTATCTTACGGTGCTGCGAAACAGTTGGGTATTACCAGTGCAGGTACTGCAAAAGTCAGTATTGAACGTGTCGCTGGTCCAAATTCTTAAGATTTGACCTGCAACACATTTAACAAAAGCCACAGCAATGTGGCTTTTTTATTGTGCTCATTTTCTAGAAGAATATAAACGCTCCTGCTCAGCCCTATCTTAAAGTTCTTTCAAGAAAATTTTGGTAGGCTCATCCTGCCTGATAAAATTCGCTCGCTTGCATGATTAACTTTTGACCATATCCGGATTCTGCTTTATATTTCCAGATAAGCAAAAACATGTTCATGGAATGGAGCGAAGAATGAAAACAATATCTGAATGGTTTGATGAATATAGCGACAGCCATCAAAATAAAACCAACAAGCTAATTCACTGGGTTTGCGTACCGACCATCTATTTTTCGATTATTGGCATTCTGGCGCATTTCAGCGCTTTGCTGACTACCCTGCTACTGGTTTTGGCTTTTATCTTCTATGCACGCCTAGATCTTGTTTTGACAGTAGCGATGGCTACGTTGACTTTGGTCATGGCCTGGCTCATCTGGATTCTGCCAGTCGGTACCGGTTTCTTTATTGCCCTGTTTGTCTTAGCCTGGATTGGCCAATTTTATGGGCACAAAGTGGAAGGTAAAAAGCCTTCGTTCTTCAAAGACCTCCAATTCCTCCTCATTGGCCCAATTTGGTGCATGGATGCCTATTTAGGTAAAATCCTACCGAACTGGAAATCGCGCCATAACAGCGCAATTATGAGCGTTTAAACGCCATATTCGATTTATCCAATTGGAAGAACCTTATTGATAGGTTCTTCCTTGATGTTTTAACCAGCCATCGACATGTTTTCGCGCAGGGTCATGATGCGTCCAGTGAATCACCCCGCCCTTGTCACTGTATTCATATTCTCCATAAAACTCGACCTGATCCTGTTTTTGAATACTCTGAATACGCGGTGCCAGATCGATATTATGTGCAACCAGTACAGTTTGGCCATTTGGTAATTCGAGGATAAACTTTTGATGGCGCGATCCTTCATGATCATCTGGCAAAACGGCAATCACCTGCCCGCTTGAACGCACTTGTAGATCACTCTGGCGCTGTTGAAACGCCCGTGCAATTCGGTCCAGATCATCAGTCGTTTGAGAGGGTACTAAATTAGGCTCTGAATGAAGCGTTTCAGTTGTAGCATCAGATGCGGATGGAACAAGTGGTTGGGATTGCTGTAGATCCAGGCCCAGATAAGCAGCAATCAACAGTATAATGATTGCCCCGATGCCCAGATTGGTTTTATTTGGCATTTTTTTATAACTTTTTATTAAATGATGAATACATGATCTGAGCTCTATCACTAGACCCAAATCCTGCTCTTGAATTGCTGATGAAGAATAGACCAGCATAAAAAAGCCCCATCAATCAGATAGGGCTTTTTCTAATTCCTCAGGAATTATTTTGCAGCAGCTTGAGCAGCAGCAACTTCTTCAGCGAAGCTCATTTCTGCTTTTTTCTCAATGCCTTCACCAACTTCGAAACGAACGAAGTTTGCAACTGTAGTACCAGTTGCTTTAAGAACGTCCGCAACTTTCTTGTCGTTGTCGATTACGTACATTTGACGCTCAAGCACAACTTCATTCAAGTATTTCTCAACAGAACCTACAACCATCTTCTCAACGATGTTTGCTGGCTTGCCAGATTCAAGTGCTTTCGCTTCAGCAATTTCTTTCTCTTTCGCGATAAGCTCAGCAGAAACGCCTTCAGCATTTACAGCGACTGGGTTGAATGCAGCAACGTGCATTGCCAAGCCTTTACCTGTAGCTTCATCACCAGTGTAAGAAACAACAACACCGATTTTAAGGCCGTGTTTGTAAACTGCAAGGTTTTCGCCTTCAACAATTTTCGCACGACGTACTTGGATGTTTTCACCGATTTTTTGAACAAGAGCGATACGCGCTTCTTCAACAGTTGCACCATCTTCTAGTTTCAATTCAGCGATTTGAGCAGGATCAGTTACGTTTGCAGCAAGTGCAGCAGCAGCAACTTTCGCAGAGAAACCAGCAAAGTTTTCGTCTTTTGCAACGAAGTCAGTTTGACAGTTAACTTCTAAAAGAAGTGCTTTGTTGCCGTCTTGAGCAATTGTGATCGCGCCGTCAGCAGCAATGTTACCTGCTTTTTTAGCAGCTTTAGCTTGACCAGATTTACGTAGGTTGTCGATCGCCAGTTCAACGTCGCCGCCCGCTTCTGTCAAAGCTTTTTTACATTCCATCATTGCAAGACCAGTACGATCGCGCAATTCTTTAACCATGCTTGCTGTAACTGCAGTCATGTTTATCTCCTAAATTCGGTAGAAAATGAATTCTTTTTAGAACAGAAACGGCCCAGAGGAGTTCTCATGGGCCGCCTGCATACATAACGCTTACTTTGCCACCATCACATGTCGCAAAAATGACAAGCTAGCGTCAAACGCATTAAGCCTCAGAAGCTGGAGCTTCTTCTGCTTTAGCTTGTGCATTTGCTTGTGATTGAGCATATTCTTTACCAGCAAGAATCGCATCAGCCATAGCAGAAGCATAAAGTGTTACTGCACGGATCGCATCATCGTTACCCGGGATAACATAGTCTACGTTGTCTGGGTTAGAGTTTGTATCAACGATACCGATTACAGGAATACCAAGGTTCTTCGCTTCTTTGATTGCAATCGCTTCGTGATCAACGTCGATTACGAATAATGCGTCAGGTAAACCACCCATGTTTTTAACGCCGCCTAAGCCACGCTCAAGTTTTTCCATCTCACGAGTACGCTCTAGAGCTTCACGTTTAGTCAGCTTAGCGAAAGTACCGTCTTGAGATTGAGTTTGAAGGTCTTTTAAACGGTTGATAGATTGGCGAAGTGTTTTCCAGTTCGTCAACATACCACCTAACCAGCGGTGATCTACATATGGTTGACCAGCGCGTTGAGCTTGTTCACGGATGATCGCAGAAGCTGCACGTTTAGTACCAACGAACAAAACTTTGTTCTTTTTGCTAGCCAAGTTGTTAGCAAAGTTCAAAGCATCATTTAACGCAGGAACAGTGTGCTCAAGGTTGATGATGTGAATTTTGTTACGCGCACCAAAGATGTAATCACGCATCTTTGGATTCCAGAAACGAGTTTGGTGACCAAAGTGCGCGCCAGCTTGAAGAAGGTCGCGCATGCTTACGTTGTAATCTGCCATTTTCTTTACCTTAAAGTTTGGGTTAGGCCTCCATATACCCGCATTCTCCACCCTAAAGGGCACCCAGAGTAATGTGTCGATATATGTGCGGATTTTTTTGCCTCATCGCACAAAGCCCGTGAAATTTATTCACGAAAAAGCATTTGATAAAATGGGCGGCTATTTATACCATAGTCACACACAAATTTCCAAAAGTTTTTAGAGATCATGAACAACACTTATCAAGCTCCACGTCGACTCATCAAAACCCCTGACGAAATTGAAAAAATGCGTGTGGCAGGGCGACTGGCGGCAGAAGTTTTGGATATGATCAAACCGCATATTGTTCCAGGTGTCACTACTCTGGAACTTGATACGATTTGTCATGACTATATTGTCAATCAACAACAGGCAATTCCTGCATGCTTAGGCTATGGCGCTGCACCGGGTCGACCTGCCTTCCAACATACTATTTGTACTTCTGTAAACCATGTGGTGTGTCACGGCATTCCATCAGACAGTAAAAAATTGAAAAAAGGCGACATCCTGAACATTGATGTGACCGTGATTAAAGATGGCTACCATGGTGACACCAACATGATGTATATCGTGGGTGGTGAGACTTCAGTTCTTGCCAACCGTCTATGTAAGGTAGCGCAAGAAGCCATGTACCGGGGTATTGAAACTGTAAAACCGGGTTCAACTATTGGCGATATTGGTCATGCCATTCAGCAGTATGTTGAATCTGAGCGTTTTGGCGTGGTACGTGAATATTGTGGTCACGGTATTGGTACGACTTTCCATGACGAACCGCAAGTGCTGCATTATGGTCAACCAGATACTGGCATGGTGCTTGAAGAAGGCATGACCTTTACCATTGAGCCAATGGTCAATGGCGGCGACTGGAAAACCAAATTACTCGGTGATAAATGGACAGTGGTCACCAAAGATCACTCATTGTCGGCACAATATGAACATACAATTCTGGTGACTAAAACCGGCGCGGAAATTTTAACAGCACGCCCGGACGAAGATTTGTCACGCTTTAGTGCGTAACCACAACATCAACAACACAAAATGGTCACTTTAAAGTGGCCATTTTTATTTTATATTTCATGCATCAATATGCATGACCGAGATGTAAAAAGTCTCCCCTTGCCTGCTTCCAGCGCATCGAAATTCAAGATAAAGTTCGGCCAATACACCATTTTTTCCTTAAAGTTTTCCAAATTCTTTTGCCCTATCTGCACCATTTTAGGCTAAGATAATGTGCTTTTTATTTTTTAATCCCTATAAGAAGGAATACTGCCGTGGACGTACGTCTCTCTGATCGTGTGAATGCCATCAAACCGTCCCCTACGCTTGCTGTGACCAACAAAGCTGCTGAATTAAAAGCTGCAGGTCACAACGTGATTGGTTTGGGCGCAGGTGAACCAGATTTTGATACCCCTCAACACATCAAAGATGCAGCAATTGCAGCGATTAACAACGGTTTCACCAAATACACCGCTGTTGACGGTACGCCAGGTCTTAAAAAAGCCATTATTGCTAAATTCAAACGCGACAATAACCTAGACTATGCAGCAAACCAGATTCTGGTTTCTTGTGGTGGTAAGCAATCATTCTTTAACTTGGCCCTTGCTTTGTTAAACAAAGGTGATGAAGTCATCATCCCTGCACCATTCTGGGTAAGCTACCCGGATATGGTGATCATCGCTGAAGGTGTTCCTGTTATTGTGAAATGTGGTGAAGAACAACGTTTCAAAATCACCCCTGAACAATTAGAAGCTGCAATCACTGACAAAACACGTCTAGTAGTATTGAACAGCCCGTCTAACCCTACAGGTATGATCTACACTAAAGCTGAGCTTGAAGCGCTGGCTGACGTACTGCGTAAATACCCAGAAGTATTTATCGCATCTGATGATATGTACGAACCAATCCGTTGGGATGACGAGTTCTACAACATCGCAACAGTTGCACCAGACCTTTATGACCGTACTATCGTATTAAACGGTGTATCTAAAGCCTATGCAATGACTGGCTGGCGTATCGGCTACGCAGCGGGCCCTGCTAAACTTATTGGTGCAATGAAAAAGATCCAATCTCAGTCAACTTCAAACCCAACTTCAATTTCGCAAGTTGCTGCTGAAGCTGCCTTGAATGGTCCTCAAGATGTACTTGAGCCAATGATTGAAGCATTCAAACGTCGCCATGACCTAGTTGTGAAAGGCTTGAATGACATTCACGGTATTTCTTGCTTGCCTGCTGATGGTGCATTCTATGCATATGCCAACATCAAACCGTTGATTCGTGCCAAAGGTCTTAAGTCTTGCACAGAATTCTCTGCATGGTTATTGGAAGAAACTGGTGTTGCAGTGGTTCCTGGTGATGCATTCGGTCTTGGCGGTTTCATGCGTATCTCTTACGCAACGGCTGACGAAGTACTTGTTGATGCACTTGCACGTATCAAAAAAGCTGCTGATTCTATCGAAGGCGTTGATGCTGCGATTGCTTCAATCGAAGCTGAAAAAGCTGCAAAATAATCTAGCTTGCTAGATAAAAAAACCCGCGAATTTCGCGGGTTTTTTTATGTTCTTCAACATGTATTAAACAGTGAGCCGTATTCGCTTATAGCTCAAGTATTTCATGAGTAAACAAACAAAACATAGACTTGCTGCAATCGTGTACGCAATACTCAACATCCACCAAAATGATGTGTGCTTAAAAAACAGGAGGGTTTAACTTGGTAAACTATACATACTCATTAGGAGTTTACCATGAGCAAGAAACAGAAGACTTACACCGCAGAATTTAAAGCTGAAGCCATAAAAGCCATTG
>NZ_VPEO01000034.1:0-11510 GCF_013417155.1 Acinetobacter sp. YH16052
AACATATCAAACCGTCCGCTTCGATAATCGCAAAAGCGCATATTCTAAAAGCGGACATTTTTACTTTGGAGAAACCGGACATTTCTACTTTGGGCTTACAATCTCGTTTCGCATAATCGCCATTATGTTAAATAACTTTTAGAAGCTTTAGTACAAGCTTGACAGATTGTCTTATCATTATAAAATAACCTTATTCAAATCATCCTCCCAAGAGTAACGCCAATGAAGTAAGTCATTTTCTCATCATTATTTTTAAACTTTTGATGTGCAAAATAGATTCTACTTGTGGCTATATATTCTTGGTCTCTACTTTATATCCTAAATAATATATTGTTTTTTATAAGTTAATCTTCACTATTTTGCATATCCTCTACATGAGGAATTTTTTATGCAACATGCATGTATTGCTTCAAACTTAAATTTAGAATTTTCTACACAGAAAATGTTTGATCAGCTAAACATTACGCTTTTATCAGGACAGGTTTCTGCATTAATTGGACGTAATGGTTTAGGTAAATCCCTATTGTTCAGAATATTAGATCAAAGCCAAGCTTTAGATATTCATTATAGTGGTCAAGTTTCATGGAATATCCAACATGATTATTTGGCACAATTAGAACGCCTTAATGCTGAAAATATTGCACAAGCATTAGAGGTAGATCATTTACATCATGCTTTTCGGCGTATAGAGAACAATACAGCTAGTTTTGATGATTATGAGTTAGTTGAAAATACCTGGGATTTACCACAAAAATGGCAAAATATACTTGAAAATGCTGACTTACCTACGGATTTGAACTTTCCAACAGAAAAACTGAGTGAAGGACAAAAAACAAAGCTGGCTTTATGTCGTTTGTTTTTAAAAAAGGATCACTATCTACTTTTAGATGAACCAAGCAACCATTTAGACTCAACATCTAGACAATGGTTAATTGAGAGTATTTTGGCACACCCTAGTGGTGTATGCCTGATTAGTCATGATCGCCAATTACTCAATCAAGTCCAACATATTTATGCTTTAACTGAATTAGGCTTACAACACTACAAAGGTAATTATGAGCATTACATTCAACAGCATCAGCTACACATGGATGCATTAACTCAGTCTATTAATAATGAGAAAAAAGAATTAAAGCAGTTAAAACAACGGCAACATGATAGCTTAATGAAAGCGAATAAACGTCAATCTAAAGGCAATGAACTTCGTGATTCTAATTCTCAAGCAAAGATTTTTCTAGATTTCAAAAAGGAAAATGCTGGACAAAGCTTAGGTAAGCTACGTGCCCAACAAACTCGACAAACTGATGATTTGAAAAATAGTCTGATTAATAGGCAGACCATTGTAGAAAAAATCAAAGCTCAGAAGTTTGAATTCCACTTACAGAGTACGAAGCAAGGAGAGATTTTAAGAATTCATGATTTAAAGCTACCCCATACAGCAACAAATAAAATTAATTTTGCATTGAAAGCTGGCGAAAAAATCCATCTTAAAGGTGCTAATGGAATTGGTAAATCAACCTTATTGAAATTGATTTCTACCCATCAACGTGATGATATTTTCTTTAGTGGAACATGTTTGTATTTAGATCAAAACTTTAGTTTATTAAATAATGATTTATCCGTAATCGAAAACCTTGCACTTTATAACTCCAATCTTACTGAAGTTGAGTGGAGAAATTTGTTAGGTCAGTTACGTATTCGTCGTGAAAAAGCTTTATTAAAACTATCAGAACTGAGTGGTGGTGAAAAATTGAAAGTCGCATTATTAGCAATGAGTCACTATCCTGATGGTATTGATTTATTATTGCTTGATGAACCAGAAAATCATTTAGATATTGAGTCTAGAGAGCTTCTATCGCAGGCTATTAGCCAATATCAGGGCGCTGTAATTTTAGTTTCACATGATCATTTTTTTGTTGAACAGTGTGAAATATCTGAAGAGTATTTAATTGAGTAAAATGACATTTTCAAATATATAGATTTATTAGTTCTACTAAAATTAACATAATACACCTTATACGAAATGCGTTATAATTTTCTTTAGAAATCAATGCTGTAGTTTCTAGTTGATAGCCCAATCACACCCGATTGGGCTTTTTTTATGATTTTTCATGTTTCACGATCAAAAAACAATCAATGTTCCACGGTTTTGTTTAGCTTTGGCGAATAATCAATGGATGCCATTGAAGCCTCTTAGGTCTTCCGTTTTCTCAAAAATGAAGTCTCTGCGATCCAGGATTAGACAGTTTTTATTGTGTCGTCTAATTGATCGTGTTGCCTTACTGATGTCGTGACAATCCCAAAATCGCTCTGTTCCTGTGATTGCCGCTATGGGGTGTGCATCTTGTGCAATATAAATCAGGGAAACTACTATTTGTCTGCCGTTTTCATAGCGTTTCCTGGCGAATACAACATGATGTGCAATCTTAAGAAATTGGACTGTAGATTTATTTAAGCGTTCTTGAACAGACATAACTTATCTCCAAAAGCATAAGTTATTATATCAACTAATTTACAACTAATTTACAACTAACTGTTGTTTTATATTAGCCATAAGGTTTAAAAAAACGGCTCCAGAACCCCCTTTTTTCTAGTTCTGGCTCAATATGTTCAGGGACAGGAATACGTTTATTCCCGATGACCTCTGATTCCTTAGGAGGCATAGCTATGACGTCCTCTTTTTCTTCTACCGTGGATTCTGCCTGTTTTGATTTTGGATCATCAGATTGCGTTGTATTGGTTTTTGGAGCTTCCAATAGTCGTTGCATAGTTTCAATTTGATTTTGATAGAAGCTTTCTCTATTTTTTGCATCATCCAACTGATTTTTTAGTATGTCTATCTGCTGTCTAAGTAGTAAGACTTCTGCCGAACTTGGACTGTCTACTTTTACAGATTCTTTTACATCGGTTTTTTTAGCAGGCTCACCAAAAACACGAATAGCTTCTGAAAAATCAATTTTATTATCAGAATTTTTACTTAAAATTCCTTTATTTATATGATTGTAAATTGTCTGTCTATTTATGCCGTAAAGCTTGGATAATTCAAGAACTGAAAGACTTTTCATGTTGTAAAGTGATGCCTATTGTTGTCTAAAGTCACTGTCTAATAGACTGTAAAATTTACAGACTGGATAGATATAGTTTTACATATATACCATCTGATTTTATCTAATATTTAAATTGTTGTATTAACTAGACTGTCTAAAAATCTTGGACGGGTTTATAAAAATTAATCAAAAACAAATAGATATTGGTGTATTTAATTTGAGCAAATAACAATTTTTTTTTGAAAAAGAGTGAAACTTATTTTTTAATGAAAATAGAAATTAATCAAATAGATGTAGATGATTTTTTAATAAGAAATTAGAAAGAGTGAAAGTTAAGGGCTTGAATTGAGTAAAAAAAAACCGCTGACACCTTGCAGTATCAACGGGTTTTTCTTATATTCAGCGGTACGCAGTTATTTGATGTTGACGCATCAGATAACGAAGATCAGCAGAGCTACCAACTCGTGCAGATTTCACCAAAGGCTTGTACCTGTTCGCACATTTTAACGTTATGAGCAGTAATTTCAAGTCAAAACATGAATTACTTCGTTATTGAATCGTTTTGTGTCCATTAAATAAGCAATCTTGAATTCGAGCTTTGCCCGCTTCTGCGTGTCCGTTTATTCGGGTCTAGGCATGTGGTGTGGGTGGATGGAATAAAGCGACGCTAGCGCACCACAGCGATTGTTTTACAGTAATGTAGAGCAGGAGTTGCTACTAGGGGATATCGACAAAGCAACAGCGTGATGAGTAGTTCAGGGATGCTTTAAATTGTATGTTGGGGAAACCCTCGCAGAGAGAAGTGACCTGTTCGGTTTGAGAACGTGTCGATGCGGTGTGTGAATCGTAATCTCAGCCTGTGTAGGAAAGCACAATTACCTACTGTCGTGGACGACCGATGCGTGGCTCCGTCAGCCCAAATTGGTGTTCGGCAATACTTTAAGAGCAAGCAATTTTTTGTAAGCTCTTAGGGTGAGTATTGCCGAAACTCTCTCAACATTCACCATCAGCCCAGAGTAAAACGAAGGCTGTGGAGAATGTTGAGAGAGTGAGAGCATTAAAAAAAATATTTTTATAAAATTAAATGGTGATGATATGAAATCTACTTTAGAAGATCTTGAATGGTTTGAAATGATGTTTATTGCAAATCATAGAGGTATAAAAACGCTAACATCTCAAATTAAAGAAGTTCGTAAAGAGTTAAAAGAAAAAGAAGCTTTAGTAGATCCTAAGGATGAATCTATTCAGAGTCTAAAATTGATTTTGAGTCATTTATTAGATTCCAGAAAATTTTTGAAAGAATATGAGCAAAAATTTGATCATATGCTGGGAATGCAAAGAATGTTTAGTGTTGATCTTGAACTTTTAAAAGATTTTTAGTCCTGGATTATTCGGGTATTGGAACTCTTATTTATACATTTACCAAAATTGATCAAAAAAAACGCTATTTTATAAAAATGGTGTTTTTTATTCTTTTTTAATCAAAGATAAACTTTTATGCTTTCCGCATAAAAGGTATATTTTGATTAGATAATGATCTACTACACAACAACGAAAACAGACTGTCTTCTCAGTCTTATGCAATGCATTTCGAATGGAAGGGCTAAGTTTTGGTTTTCTGATACTGTGCTTTTTTCAAAGTTCCATCATGTGCTTCCAAAATTAATTTTGAAGTATGGCCTCGATCTGACTGAATCTGAGCGTAAGAAAAAATCGGACTACGGGGAACCAGTATGGAGTCTGGTCATCAATTATGATCCAGCCAAAAGTGAGGTATTCCAGTTTTGGTTATTTACCACAGGCTACAGAGAAGCGCGAAGAAGTAAGCTGACGCTAAAAGAAATACTCGCCAAAAATTCGAGCATGGTACAGAAGCAAAAGTTGAATAGTCTTTTGACAACCAAAAGAGAAAAACTGTTGCACTATGGGGATTATGTACTGGGACAATACATTGAGTTTAGTGATCTTAAGCCACAATTTTCTCGGGTTTATTATCATCCTGAACGCTTTGGCGTTATTTTTAATGTTCATGCCAAGCGTGTAAAAACTATTGATAGTAACCAAGATCTGGTTTATCGGGTGTTTAAGCCTTTTGATGCATCTGATGTCAGGCGTTTTTCCAGTATTCAACGTATTTTCGGCTTTGCTTTTTTAGAAAATGAACATACACGTTGGAATCAGGCATCCGTGAGTGCATTTTTACTGCAACGGTTTGGAATTAAATTTAACGATGACGTGAGCTATAACGAGCGGTTGAAAGAGCTAACTCGTGCATTACGCGGGGTTCGTAAAAAGCATTTGGAGTTTTTTCAACGATATTCTCAGAAGAAAATCCGTTTTACCTGGTATCTATCGCAAGAATTTATGCAGTCGGCAACGCGGGAGTTGAATAAAAAAATTGATTTAATTTCGACTGAACAGGCTGATCGTTTGAAAGAAGCCACTTTTAGATTGAGTTCTAAGGGAACTTTTCATGGTACACGTCATCAAATTGGCACGTTACAGGCTAAAATGAGATCGATATTAAATGCCCGAAATCCCGAGCAGAAGAAGCTGAATCAAATGTATTTTCCAAAAAACTTACACTATGTACGCTTCACTGCCAAGAAGGCTTGGAGTATGAAAGAGTTTGAAGTGGCTTGTCGAAATGCAGATCAGATTTATTTGAATAAACGGAATAAGCGAAAGCCTAAAGATCAACGATTAAGAAGAGACAGAAAAAAATGCTAAAGCTTTTTTTCTTAAATTTCGCATAAGAGATTTTATGTTAAATAAAGCCTTTTAACTGACTAAAACTTATGAAAAAATGTATTTTTAATTCTTAAAATATTAAGTATGCATTCTTTAGCTCCGTACACTATAAGAACTTATGATCAGCAATATTTTAGACTTCATAATACTTATCCTCCTTTAGATAAGATTTTAGGTCGATTAGATCTTTATACGATTTTTAAGGATTGTTTTACTGAGAAAGGTATAGACTTTCATATAGTTGAAGATGAAAAGAAAATTTACAGAATCGTTGATCTTCAAGTTGATGATAAAACTAGAATTATTAAAGGTTTTTTACAACAAGGAAACTACGGTCTTAGGTCTGATATTATAAATATTGACACAGGAAAAATAGATTATGCAAAGACAGAAAAAAATGCTGAATTAATTAATTACTATTTTTATCTAAAAATTCCTCTTTCATATAATGAAGGCTTTGCATTTTTTCAGTGCTATAAAAGTGTAAGTGCTAAAACACTGATTTTTAACATTCTATATAAATATTACAAAGAAAAAAGCGGACTAGTATTACAATTTAAATCATTAACAGATGATAAATCTTTTGATGAATGGAAACAGAAAGCACAGGTGAAAGAAATTAAACTGACTAAATTTACAGGTATCGATGATAAAGCTCAGAGAATCTCAAATTTAGGTCATCGAGAGAATATTGAAACAGTATTAATGATGAAGCCTAAAAAAGGTAATTTCGGCTTGTTAAAAAACTTTCTCACGCCTAATACAGATCAATTTAAAGCCGTAGAAGTGTGGGAAGAGGAATGTCAGCAAGTTAAGACAGTTGTTAGTTTAAATGGCAAAAGTAGGACTTTTACTGTCGGTAGGTAAGCGTCCGCTGAATCCCATACCAATTTTAATTCGATTTAGGTTTCCAGCAGTGTGGCAGTAACTCTTCAATCTGGGTCACTTTATGTGTCGGCAGCCTTTTCAGCACATCACTTAAATAGGCATACGGATCCAAGCCATTCAGCTTTGCTGACTGGATTAAAGTCATGATATTCGCCGCTCGCTGACCACTGCGCAGCGAACCTGCAAACAGCCAGTTCTTGCGCCCCAACGCCCAGGGACGCATCTGATTCTCGACCCAATTATTGCAAATAGGTAGATTGCCATCATCCAGATAGCGGCTTAAAGCTGGCCAACGCTTCAGAGTGTAATTGATGGCCTTGGCGGTGGGAGAACTCGATGGCACTGTCAGATGATGTTGGTTGAGCCATTCATATAGTTGTTGCATCACTGGTTGACTATGCTGTTGTCGGTATTCGCGGCGGTCTTCCGCTGTACCATCGGTCTTTTTCCTGAGCTCTGCTTCTATCGCATACAGTTTCTGAATCAGCACTAATGCCTGTTCAGCGACCTGACTTTTCCCAGTTACATGCAGTTCATGGAATTTACGACGTGCATGGGCCATGCAGCCCACCTCAATGACCTGGCCTGATTTAAAGCGTGCTTTATAACCACTGTAATCATCACAGACTAGATAACCCTGCCAGCCTTTCAAGAACTCTGCAGCATGCTGGCCTGAACGACTATCCTGAAAGTCATAGATCACCGCCTGAACTGGATTGTACTGTGTAGTGGCATAGGCCCAGACATAACCTTTCTTCGGTTTTTTATCATTCTCACCCATCCGCATGATGGTGACCGGTGTTTCATCTGCATGCAGCACCTGCTGTTGTAGTACCACCTCTTTTAAGGCATTGGCTAGAGGTTCCAGTTCTACACCGCAGCGACCTATCCAGTCAGATAAAGTTGATCTAGAAAGTTCGATTCCCGCCCGCTGATAGATCAGACGTTGACGGTACAGCGGCAAATGATCGGCATATTTCGATACCAGCACATGGCTGAGCAGTTCAGGTGAAGCAATGCCTTTATCAATCACATAGGCGGGCATCGCTTGCTGAGTCAGGGTGTCACACTGATCACAGACCCATTTGCCACGCACATGCTGTTCCTTATAGAACTGTGCCGGTCTGAAATGCAGTTTTTCACTGACATCTTCGCCGATACGACGGAGTTGGCAGCCACAAGCGCATTGGGTTGATGCAGGTTCATGCTCAATACGGATGGTGTGTAGATGATCTGGCAGTGGTCGACGTTTAGGTTTATTGGTTTTGGCTTTCTGTGTCGCTGCATCGGTTTTATCTGCATTTAGCCGTTCCAGTTCTAGATCAACCGCAGCAATATCTTCTTCAACCGCTTCATCCCACAGGTGGATTTGTTTTGCAGTGAGATGTTCGTTTTTACTGCCGAATTTGTGCTGTTTAAATAGTGCGAGTTCATGCTCGTATTTTTGATTGAGAATAGAAAGATGTTGAACTTTAGAATCTAATTGCTGATTGGTGACTTCAAGATGTTGAACTTTGGCATCCAATTGCTGGTTTGATTTTTCTAATTCTTGATTTGATTGTGCTAGAGACTGATGCTGCATCGCCAACTGCCTGGTGAATTCCAGCAGTTGTTCATGGGTCAGTTGGCTTAAGTCAGGCAGCGTATTCATGACCGCAGTATGCCTGAGGTCATGAGAAGAATGAAATAGAACGTTTGGAGAATAGCAGAATGGAACAGCCTGGTTTAAAGCATCGTCACCACCTGCTGTCGTCCAATGCGCTGCCAGGGCAAACCTTGGATCAGTGCCTGTAACTGTTCCGGGCTGAGGGCCACGGTTTCACCTTGGTGAACTTGAGCCCAGTGAAATTTGCCCTGTTCCAGCCGCCGGGCACACAGCCAGATGCCCAGTCCATCATGTACCAGTACTTTCATACGATGGCCACGTTTATTACAGAACAGGTAAGCACAATGCGGTTTGATGTAGCCAAAGGCTCTCACCACCTGAGCCATGGTCGTATCCATACCTGCACGCATGTCCATGGGCTGGGTAGAGAGCCAGATTTCATCAATGCGGATCATGTTGCAAGTGCCTTGAGTAATTCTGCCAAGGCAGGTATTTCTGATGTCTGCCATTTTAGCTGAATATCATTATTCGTATGAGGCACGGTGATACACAACGTGATCCTCTCATCAATAGGTTGGCTGATTGCAGCAGTGTAAGGCAAAGCAATAAATGCTGGATTCACATGAGTAGGATCCTGCACGGCACCCTCATGATGGCTGAAGATCCTGATCCAACGACTGACAAGGTTGGCATTAATACTATGTTGCAGTGCGACCGAAGCGATCGAGGTATTAGGATTTTTACAGGCATTGACAATACTGAGTTTGAATTCTTTGCTGTATGTTCTGCGTTTTTTAGCAACAGGAGGTGTTGCTGAATATATATCCATGTTCATGGATTAAGTCCCCACTTGTTTTTAGGTGGGAACTAAATTAAGGCTTATAGGATCGCTTGGTAAGGCTGTGTTAGCCGGATGCTTACGTCGGTAGGAACCAAACAACGGCACTATGTGAGATAGAAGCTCCAGACTATATTGAAGTACAGGGAGGTTTACCAACTCCTGAAGCTTTGGAAAAATGGTTTGAAGAAATTGATCAAGAGTTCACTAGAAGTTTATATAAGCCTTAAGGATATAGACTATGAGTAATCGCATTAATATCTGTGACATAGTGGTAGGTCACTTTCGAACATTGCGTCAAACTCGTAACAATAAAATAGGAATTTTAGAATTTCTTGTATTCATTGTGCTTCCAATAATTTTATCAGTTAGTATTATTTTCATACCATTGAATGGGAAGGAAATAATTTCTTTACTGGTTAATTTAGGTTCAATATTCTCAGCTTTACTTTTATCAGTTCTAGTTCTAGTTTTTGACCAAGAACAAAAACTGGAAGAAAGAAGAGAGTTAGCTGAAGAGAAAGAAAAAGCGATTGATCCACTCTTTGATATTAAGAAGTCGGTATTAGAAGAGCTTTATTACAATATTAGCTATTCCATTTTATGTTCTATTGTCCTTGTTTCTTTATGCCTAATTTATACATCAATCAAATATATAACTATATTTCATGGTTATATGTTGAAACCATTGATAGTTTTCATTCTTATAAACTTACTTCTTAACATATTGATGATTTTGAAAAGAATGCATACATTGCTTGTAAGTAGATGATATATAAATATTAAATTATGTTTAAGAAGAATTTGAACCTAGCCTTTAGTACGTTTTTTATTGACTAATATGTGTATTCATATATATTAGTAGATAGATAGCTTGTGGGGTAGGAAGATCCTCACGTTAAACTCTCAAATTCCTTGTATATCATGTGGGGTAGGAAGATCCTCACGTTAAACTCTCAAATTCCTTGTTGCTATCTAGAAAAGCCTCGACAAATGTCGAGGTTTTTTGCATTTAAATGGAAATATATATGCAATTAAAGAAGTTAAATACCTCTTTCTACACTGGAAATCCGATAGTCCAACATGCATTGGATTACTATGCTCTGGATAGTAAATGGGATACAACCAAAGGACGAGGACATGGAGTAGTAAAAATAACTATAAATGATCTTACTTTTGCAATTCCTGTTAGATCTCATGTTACTCACAATGCTTCATTAATTCTTGAGGTAAATAGAAAAGTTAAACATATTAAAGGAATGGGGCTAGATTATTCGAAAGCACTACTAATCAAAGATGAATCATATATTTCAGATGAAGTATTTGTGCTTAGGACAAAGGAAGCTGGTAAAAAGTTAGCTGGTAAGGAAGCACATATAACAAAAATGTTTATTGGTTATGTAGAAAAATATATTAATGCGGTTAAAAAAAAGGATCAAAACATCCTAAGATCAGCTGAATATATAGAAACTACTCTGATTAATTATCACGAAGAATTAGGAATTTCTCAGCAATAAGAAATATTAAATTTTTCTAAAATTAACATAATACACCTTATACGATATCAAAAATGGGAGCCTAAGCTCCCATTTTTATTGATGTTTTTTTAAATCTTCTAACATTGCTTCTCGCAGAATTTCATTCATTCGTGTTTGATAGCCTTTACCTTGAGCTTTAAACCATGCAAGTACATCAGCATCTAAACGGATGGAAGTCTGTTGCTTCACTGGGCGATAGAATTGATTATGGCGTACAGCATTGCTCCAGTCGGTAATTTCAGGAATATCTGAGAGATCTAGCTGATCATCAGGAACCGTCCCTTTAGCAAGCAAGCGTTGAATTTCAGCATCTTGCTTGTCGCTGAATTTTTCATTCAGTTCTTTGCGTGAGTATCTAACCATGCTCATATCTATCTCGCTCCGCCTTAGTGACTTGTCTTGCACTAATGATTCGTATGATTTCACAGTCATCTTCATCAAAAATGGTGTGAGCTACTAAGAGCATTAGTACGCCTTTTACTTTCCCAATGGTCTGCCAACGTTCTTCACCATCGGTATGTCTGTCCTGAATTGAGATCCTCAGTGGATCATCAAAAACAAGGCTTGCCGTTTCGAAAGAGATATCATGCTTTTTCTGATTCTTTCGATTCTTAGCCTCATCCCATTCAAAATACTGTTCCATAAAAAACATTCAAATTTGTATATACAATAATGTATCACAAAATTGTATCACTCAAGTTGAGAAGCGTAATTTTTAGTCAAATTTATTGGCAAGAACTATCAAAACTGCTCATAAAAAAGCCGACTTGTTTCCAAGTCGGCTTTTGAACATCATCGAGCAAATAATTTATATCATAAGTTTTTGATTTTTATATTTTTCA
>NZ_VPEO01000035.1:0-10069 GCF_013417155.1 Acinetobacter sp. YH16052
AGGCGCAATTGCTGTGATTGCAGCCCAAGTAGAAGGATAATCTTTTTCAGATTCAATCAATAATTGAACCGCTCTTTCTCTGATTTCAGGGGTATATTTTAATTTTGTCATCGGGACACTACGCTTCGCTACGTCTTGCGAAGCAATGCTTCTCATCTCAGAATATTGACTCTCCGACAAACCCGGTACGGTTCACTTCTGATGATTCAGTGAAAAGGGTCATTTATTTAGCAACTTCAAATGCTGCTAAAAAATGGACCATGCCAACTCAAAATTGGCGTTTAGCAATGAATTGGTTTACGATTCAGTTCGATGATCGATTAAAAGATCATTTATAAAAAATGAGACTTACACAAAATAATTTACAGGCTCGTAGAAACATGAAAATACATTCTTTTGGTGAACACAATAACATTACTTTATCTAATAATTGTATTGAAGTTCGAGGTGCACGTGAGCATAACCTTAAGGATGTAGATGTTTCTATCCCAAGAAATGCACTTGTTGTTTTCTCAGGTGTATCGGGTTCAGGAAAATCATCACTTGCTTTTGGAACTATTTTTGCTGAAGCACAAAGAAGATATTTCGAATCTGTTGCACCTTATGCAAGACGCTTAATAGATCAGGCCGGAGTACCAGATGTTGATGCTATTGATGGTCTACCACCAGCAGTAGCATTGCAACAACAACGTGGTGTAAGTAATACCCGTTCTTCTGTTGGAAGTGTAACAACTTTATCAAGTCTCGTGCGAATGATTTATTCGCGTGCTGGTGCATATCCTGCCGATCAGCCAATGTTATATGCCGAGGACTTTTCACCGAACACTCCTCAAGGTGCTTGTCCTACCTGTCATGGTTTAGGTCACATTTATGAAGTTACAGAATCGACAATGGTTCCTGACCCAACACTCAGTATTCGTGAGAGAGCTATCGCATCATGGCCACCTGCTTGGCACGGGCAAAACTTACGCGATATCCTAGTAACCCTAGGGTATGATGTTGATCGACCATGGAAAGATTTACCGCAATCGGATAGAGACTGGATTTTATTTACTCAAGAAACCCCAACAGTTCCTGTCTATGCTGGTTTAAGCCCCGCTGAGACTCAATCTGCACTTAAACGTAAACTAGAACCCAGCTATATGGGCACTTTCACTGGTGCTCGTCGCTATGTCCTTCATACTTTTGCTAATACCCAAAGTACGTTGATGAAAAAACGTGTTTCACGTTTTATGGAAGGAAAAATATGCCCTTCCTGTCATGGTAAACGCCTTAAACCAGAAGCCTTATCTATTACCTTTGCTGGAGTAGATATTGGTGAGTTTATGCAACTTTCTTTGGATAAGTTAACTTGCCTGCTTGAGCCCATTGTTCTAGGCAATTTCGACGCTCATGATGCTGGAGAAAAGACTAATAATAAAGTAACCCAACTTGATAGATCTGAACGAGCAACAACAGGTAGAGCAGTGCATTCTGTATCTCCAGATGTAAGACGTACGTCAGCACTTTCAGATGAAAAGAAAATTGCTGCGCAGCGTTTAGCAAATGGTGTGGTGGGGCGTTTAAATCAATTACGCCAGTTAGGTCTTGGTTATCTAACATTAGATAGAGCCACACCGACTCTTTCAGCGGGAGAGTTACAACGTTTGCGGTTAGCAACACAATTAAGTTCTATGCTATTTGGTGTAGTTTATGTACTGGATGAACCGTCTGCTGGATTACATCCTTCAGATAGTCAGTCATTATATGATTCTCTCGATAAATTAAGAGACGCTGGAAATTCCGTATTTGTTGTAGAGCATGATTTAGAGCTCATGCGTCGTGCTCAATGGTTAGTGGATGTTGGACCAGATGCAGGAGAGCAAGGTGGTAATATTTTATATAGTGGAGTACCTCAGGGTTTAAGTGAGATTTCAGCTTCACGTACTGCAAGTTATTTATTTAATAAAATCCCAGTTACTCAAAGTTATGGACGTACACCCTCTGGTTGGCTTGAACTTAACAATATTTACCGACATAACCTGCATAATATTGATGCTCGTATACCTCTTGGTGTACTTACAGCAGTTACAGGTATTTCAGGTTCAGGTAAATCTAGTCTCGTTTCTCAAGCTTTACCCGAGTTAGTACTTTCATATTTAGGCAATGAATCTGAAACTGAAAACAATAATGAAAATAATCCTTTAAATGAAGGAATGTTGGTTGCCGAGGTTACACAGGGTTCTCTGGCTGGCGATGTGGAGGCTATACAGCGTCTGGTACAGGTTGATCAAAAACCAATTGGCCGTACTCCACGTTCTAATCTGGCAACTTATACGGGTTTATTTGATCATGTTAGAAAGTTATTTGCTGGGACTCCTGAAGCTCGCCAAGCTCATTATGATGCTGGACGTTTTTCGTTTAATGTGGCTAAAGGGCGATGTGAAACTTGTGAAGGTGAAGGCTTTGTCAGTGTAGAATTATTGTTTATGCCAAGTGTATATGCCCCTTGTCCGACATGTCATGGTGCTCGATATAATGATGACACTCTGAAAATTCGCTGGAATGGACGTAATATTGCTGAAGTATTAGGAATGACCGTCAATGAAGCACGTGATTTTTTTGATGGAGATGTCTCGATTGCTCGTTCACTACAATTATTAAAGGAAATTGGCCTTGGTTATTTACGTTTAGGGCAACCAGCGACTGAACTATCTGGTGGAGAAGCGCAACGTATTAAATTGGCGACCGAGCTGCAACGCAATCAGCGTGGAAATACACTGTATATACTTGATGAGCCAACTACAGGTTTGCATCCATCAGATGTAGATCGATTGTTAGTTCAATTGCAGCGATTAGTCGATGCGGGTAATACCGTGGTTATGATTGAGCATGATATGCGTGCCGTTGCACAAGCAGATTGGGTGATTGATGTGGGACCAGGTGCTGGAAATGCTGGTGGGAATATTGTTGTGGCAGGAACACCAAAACAAATAACAGAAAATCAAGATATCCGTACTGCTCCATATTTAGTTAATGAGTTAGTGAGTCGTGATACTAAACATTGATATTGCGAGTGGGTAGAATAAAACCTTAAATTAAAAGCCTGTAAAATCAATCAGATATTTTTTGTTTTAGGTGGTGTGTGAGCATGAAATCTAAAATTTTTTTCAACTAAGGGCTTTGTTGCACAAACCTATCTGTAAAGGCTTTTTCAGCGATATAATTTTCAAATGAAGAAGCCTACACACAAAATCTACCGCACAACCAATTGGCCCGCATATAACCGAGCACTCATGAGTCGCGGAAATATTGCCATTTGGTTTGATCCTGCTACGCAATGGTATGCGCCATCAAAAGGCAAACAAGGGCGAAATCAAACCTACTCCGACGCAGCCATCCAATGCTGCTTAATGATTAAATCCTTATTCCGTCTGTCTTTACGTATGGTTACTGGCTTTGTGCAAAGTCTGATTAAACTCTCTGGCTTAAATGGGACGGCCCCAGATTATTCGACCATATGTAAAAGACAAAAGCATATTGATATTGTAATCAGCTATCAGAAAAGTCGTGATGGGCTGCATCTACTTATGGACTCTACAGGCATGAAGTTTCTAGGTGAGGTCGAATGGAAGCGCAAGAAACATGGACCTGAATATCGTCGCCAATGGCGTAAACTACATATTGGTATAGATGCCAAAACCCTGCAAATACGAGCAGTTCAGCTTACAACCAATAATGTCAGTGATTCACAGGTGCTTGGTGATTTACTTGATCAGATTCCACAAGATGAGCAGATTGACTCTGTTTATACCGATGGAGCTTATGACACAAGCAATGCCGTCAGGTCATTGCAGATCGGCAAGCGCATGCGGTGATTCCACCTAGAAAAAATGCGAAACCATGGAAAGATACAAAGAGTAGCTCGCTAGAACGAAATGAATTACTTCGAACAGTTAAACGTTTAGGCAGGACATTATGGAAAAAATGGTCAGGCTATCATCGGCGAAGTTGGTTGAAACTAAGATGCACTGCATTAAATTATTAGGAGATAAACTCAGCGCAAGGAGTTTTGATAGCCAAGTGAATGAAATTCATGCACGTGTAGCAGTCCTCAACAGATTTACGGAATTAAGTCGACCACTTACCCAAGTTACGTCTTAAATTTGGCTCAATTAGGGGCGCTTTGCATTTCAAATCTTTGTGCAACAAAGCCCTTTGAAAGCGTAAGGCTTTCATTGAGAACAATAATGGGTATAGACAGGGACAGTACGAGTTGAGGTGAAACAATAATATTAGTTGTTTTTTAGTTGAACCTTTTTTTGTCAATCGAATTGTTTTTAGTTCAAACATGATGAAGTTTATGAATTAAAATTTAATTCAACATATCATATTTATCTAAATAAAGGATAGTACTTTAACTTATTGAAATCAGGTGAGTGTAAGGGATATATGAAGTTATTGTTTGGTATACTTCGCTTAACATAATCAATATTATACGAAATCAGTGTGTTAGAAACCATTTAAAGTGTCTATATTCTCACCAATAAAAATGTCTAGTTTATGATGGTTTTTACCATCATGGACTGGATATAAATTAGAGATGTTGATCACTATGTCTGACAAGGAAATTCAACGTCTTGCAGTTCTGCAAGACGTTCGAGATCATCGTATTATCCAGGTCCGTGCTGCTGAAATCCTGAATCTTTCCACTCGTCAAATTACCCGGTTATTGCAGAAACTCAATCAAGACGGTGTTTCAGGTCTGGCACATGCTAGTCGTGGTCAACCTGGCCATCATCGCCATGATGAGTTATTAAAATCAAAATGTCTTTCCATTATTTCTGAACATCTGCTGGGCTTTGGACCTACCTTGGCGCATGAGAAGCTCAGCAGCATGTTTGACCTGAATATCCCGGTAGAAACGGTTCGGCGCTGGATGATGGTCAATGACCTCTGGATTCCGCGATCCAAGCGCCTTAAACGTCCATATCAGCCACGTTATAACCGGGATTGCTTCGGTGAGCTGATCCAGATTGATGGCTCATATCATGACTGGTTCGAAGGACGCGCTGCTAAGTGCTGTTTATTGGTGTATATCGATGATACCACTGGAAAGCTGTTGCATCTACGCTTCTGTGAGGCGGAAACCACCTTCGACTATATGCTTTCAACCCGAGCCTACATTGAACAATACGGCAAACCTCTGGCCTTTTATAGCGACAAACATTCGGTATTCAGAGTTAATCAGAAATCCAGGAAAGACAGCCAGATCACGCAATTTGGGCGGATTCTGAACGAGTTAAATATTGATATTATCTTTGCCAACTCACCACAGGCTAAAGGTCGCGTAGAACGCGCGAATAGAACCCTTCAAGACCGTTTGATCAAGGAGATGCGTCTGGAAGGCATCAGTTCAATTGCCGAAGCCAATGCATGGCTACCCTGCTTCATTGAGCACTTCAATCAGAAGTTTGCCAAGTGTGCGAGAAACTCGAAGAATTTACATCGATCTTTAACGGAATCTGATGCTGAGCTGGAGGATATATTCACTTGGCAGGAACCGCGTAACGTCACGAAGAACCTAACCATCACCTATGACAAGTGTATTTATCTGCTTGAACCGACAGAGCTGAATCATAAGCTTGTTGGGCAATACATTTCATTTCTGGAGTACCCGGATGGCACTGTGGCCCTCATGCATGAAGGACGGAAGATCAACTATAGCGTCTTCAATAAACTGGCTGGACTACAGCAGAATGAAGTGGTTGAGAATAAAAGATTAGGCTCAGTTCTGGCGCATATCCAGCAACAACATGAAGAGTTGGAGAAACAGAATAAACGTTCCCGTCTCAAGAAAAGTATGCCGAGTCGTAAAGCTCAGAAAGCTGTTATTGAACAAAGAAATTTAAATCCTGTGCTTGACTCTTGTGGTTAAAAACAGGACATTTTAAATGGTTTATCACATAGACATTTTAATTGGTGAATAACACAAAATGTAAGCCCCAAGTAGAACTGTTCTCGATAAATAATGAGCTAATTAACAGTACAAATTCGGCTCACAATATGAGTCGAATTTGTGCTATATTTAACTCATCTTAGATTTTAGATGAGAGAGATTGAAAATGCAGAAATGGATTTGGCAAGCAGAAAACTGGACAAATTTCACATGGCAGGATTCAACTATCTTACCTAAAACCAGACAGATACATCAAAAAATAGGAATTCTTCTTGGACAAAGTCAGCATGATTTAGCGAAAGAACAATTCACTCTAGATACTCTACTTGCCAATCTCGTTGCTTCATCAGCAATTGAAAATGAAACCCTCAATGTTTTTTCATTGCGATCATCTTTAGCCCAACGCTTGGGTGTCACTCTTGAACAGCCTTATCCAAGCTCAGATCGATCAGAAGGTTTAGCCAATATCATGCTGGATGCGCTGAACGATGTTAAGCAACCACTGACTGTTGAGCGCCTCATGCAATGGCATCGTTGGCTTTTCAATGACCCCGACTGGACAATGCAACGTTTACGCATTGGTCAACTGAGGGGATCAGAGCCTATGCAGGTCGTTTCAGGTCGATTGGATTACCCTAAAGTACATTTTGAAGCACCGCCAAGAGAAGGCTTAGAAGAACGCTTACATACCTTCATAGCGTGGTTTAATCAGAGTCTGAATGATTCATTGCTTGATCCTCTGTTACGTGCAGGCATTACCCATTTATGGTTTGTTACCCTACATCCTTTTGATGATGGTAATGGCCGTATTACACGTACACTTACAGACCTTGCTCTAGCTCAAATGGATGAGCAAAGTATCCGTTTGTATGCAATGTCTACTACGATATTAAATAAACGTAAAAGTTACTATGAGATATTAGAACAAACTCAAAAAAATGATTCTGATATCACAGATTGGCTGATTTGGTTTCTAGACACGTTGAATGAAAGCCTTGAAAAAACCTTAGCGCAGATCAGTCGAACATTGTTTAAAAGTCAATTTTGGCATAAATATTCAAATTTAGCCCTGGGTGAAGAACAACGTAAAGTTCTACATCGTTTATTAGACGGTGGCGAAAATGGCTTTGAACATGGTATTAGTGCTTCGCAATATCAAAAGGTTGCTAAAGTCAGTAAGGCAACGGCTACTCGCCACTTATCAGACTTACTTGAGAAAGAATGTATCGTTAAATTAGAAGGTGGTGGACGTAATACACGCTATCAGATCAATACCCAGTTATAGATATTCTAAGCAATAAAAAACCCCGGCATCCTGCCGGGGTTTTTCGTATTGGTTCGCTCGGTATAACTCCTGTCCTACCTTACAGTCCTTGTGCTTATCTATTGTTATTCTTATATGGAACTTCCTGTTCCCGATGAGTTCATAATAGTAAAATTCCAGTCATTCCGGATAGCAGCAAAGGGCCGAGATTGATGTGAGCCAAAACGTACAAAATAGCCTAAATTTTATCCACAAAAAATGTGGATAATTTTGGACATTGAGGCATTGATAAAATTTGAAAAATCTCAAAATTGATTACTTTTTAAACAAAATTATTGGCAAGAACTATCAAAAACGATCATAAAAAAGCCGAGTTGTTTCCAAGTCAGCTTTTCGACATCGTCGAGCATTATCACTATAACACAAGTATTTGATTTTTATGTGTTTAAAATATGAATTTCGTATAAACGCCATTATGTTAAATGTGATAAAGAATAGATAATAAAATTTAATTAATGAGACATAATCTGTCGTGTATTTTTTAAACAGCACACAATAAATGGTTTAAAAATAGTAATGTACTCTAATAAATTTTTTATTATCAATATCTAAGAGTTATAGAGCTATGTCACGACCAGAAATACCAAATTTAAGAACTTGGCCACGCAATTTAAGTACCTCCCAATATGGTGGATTATCTACATCTCAGTATGGCGGAATGTCCACGTCTCAATATGGTGGAATGTCCACGTCTCAGTATGGCGGAATGTCCACGTCCCAGTATGGTGGAATGTCCACGTCTCAGTATGGCGGATTGTCTACGTCCCAGTATGGCGGATTGTCTACGTCTCAGTATGGCGGATTGTCTACGTCTCAGTATGGCGGATTGTCCACGTCCCAGTATGGTGGACTGTCTACGTCTCAAGGAGGTGGCATGTCTACATCTTCAATTAATGTCTATAAAAGTAATATTCCACCTTGGCCAGTGTTTTTATTAGAACTAGAAACTAGAGGGTATCTTGCACAGGCTCAATTGATTAGAAGACATATTCCCTCATTCTTATATCCTGAAAATTTCTTTTAAATTTTTTATTAAATAAAAGGACATCTTAAATCGGTGTCTTTTTGAGATGTATGTAATTCTTACATTTTTAGGTAGGGGATATTTTGTATAACTCTTTCTCATTAAAGAAAGTTCTTGAGCTTTATGCTGCCATACCACTGATATTGATAGCTTTAGCTGGCACTTATAAGTTTGGTTACTTTTCTACGTTTGATGCTTTATGGATATTACCTTCTATATCCGCTTATAGCTTATTTTACTCAATTCTAATTACTACTTTATTGTTCGCTTTTGGGAGCATAATTTCTTTAATTTATTTATCTATTTCTGCATGGGTAGGTCACTCATATTTACTGATTTTTTCCGTACTATTTATAACAATATCCATATTCCTGATAGGAAGAGAGACATCAATTGCCTTATCAACTAAGTTAATTCCGCTTTATTTTGGTGTGTTTTATTATTCCTATGTACATAGTTCTATATTTGGAGGACAGATAGAGCAATACTTTAGCTCCCCTTTAGTACTATTTTTAACGATTATTGCTTTTGGTGGTATGTTCGGAAGTGGTATGAACGATGCAAATAAAGCCATTAATAATAAAACACTCCCAATAGTATTGTTTGATCAGCAAACGTCATATCCAAGTGATCAGTCTGATTGGAGACTATTAGAAGCAATAGATACCAGATTTGTTTTGATTAATCTTAAAAATAGAACAGATTATGGCTATGAAATAAAAGTAGTTGAATACAGTAAAGTTGACAGTATCTATTAATTTAATAGCTATCAATTTTATAACGACTTTATATTTTTCCTAAAATTAACATAATACACCTTATACGAAACGCGATTGTAATAATCATTTAATATCAATTATTTATATTAAAATAGAAAACTCAAAAAACAGCAAAAATCCGGCTTGGAAACAAGTCGGATTTTTTATGAGCGGTTTTGATAGTTCTTGCCAATAATTTTGACTGAAAATTACACTTATTACCTTGAGTGATACAAATATGTGATACATTATTGTATATACAAATTTGAATGTTTTTTATGGAACAGTATTTCGAATGGGATGAGGCAAAGAATCGAAAGAATCAGCAAAAGCACGATGTCTCTTTCGAAACAGCAAGCCTTATTTTTGAAGATCCGCTAAGGATCTCAATTCAAGACAGACATACCGATGGTGAAGAACGTTGGCAAACCATTGGAAAAGTAAAAGGTGTACTAATGCTACTAGTAGCCCACACCATCTTTGATGAAGATGACTGTGAAATCATACGAATCATTAGTGCAAGACAGGTAACTAAGGCGGAGCGAAATCAATATGAGCATGGTTAGATATACACGCAAAGAGCTGAATGAAAATTTCAGCGACAAGCAAAATGCTGAAATTAAACGTCTCCTTGCTAAGGGAACTGTATCTGATGATCAATTAGATCTGTCTGATATTCCTGAAATCACCGACTGGAGTAAGGCAGTTCGTCATGGGCAATTTTATCGTCCAGTGAAGCAACAGACTTCTGTTCGCTTAGATGCTGATGTACTGGCATGGTTAAAAGCACAAGGGAAAGGCTATCAAACACGTATGAACAAAATTCTGCGTGAAGCAATGTTGGAAGATTTAAAGAATCATTCTTAAAAATGAAATGGGAGCAATAGCTCCCATTTTTATGTTATTCACCAATTAAAATGTCTATGCGATAAACCATTTAAAATGTCCTGTTTTTAACCACAAGAGTCAAGCACAGGATTTAACTTTCTTTGTTCAATAACAGCTTTCTGAGCTTTACGACTCGG
>NZ_VPEO01000036.1:0-9961 GCF_013417155.1 Acinetobacter sp. YH16052
AAATGCAACAATTATCTTTTCTGCTTGATCAATTTCAAGACAGATTACCTAAAAAGCCTTACTGTGCAGATAATTTGGATTATGGTCTGATGATCATGCCTAAAGAAATTTCTATAAAATACAGATATATACAGCCAAACAGTCCTTATTATTTACATTATCTAGTATTTGATTTGGATTATGAGGCTTCATTATCAGAAATATTATATGGACTAGTAGGAGTACCATTACCAAACTTAGTAATTGCTAATCCTTACAATGGTCGTTCTCATATTTTATTCCAGTTAAAAACACCGATTTATACCACTGATGCTAGTCGTCAAAGACCAATTCTCTATGCAAATGCCATTCGACATAAACTTGGAGAGTTGTTCAAAGCAGATCCCGCATATACACATCTAGTAGCTAAAAATCCTATGTCTAGTTTTTGGAAAACTACGTGTTTACGGGAAAAACCTTATACCTTAAATGAGCTAGCAAGAAACTTAGACTTAACTTGGAATGATGCTAAAAGAGAAATTAAACAAGATGAAGCGATAGGTTTAGGACGTAATTGTTTTGTATTCCATACAGCTCGTCATTGGGCATATAAAGAAATACGGAAGTATAGAGGGAGCACATATTCTGTTTGGCTTGAGAGTGTAATTCAGCATTGCGTGAAGCTAAATCAGGGTTTGATTCAACCTATGACCTATGGAGAGGTGAAAGGCATTGCTAAGTCTATTGCGCGCTATTGTTGGAAAAAAGACCCATATTGTTATCAGGAGTTCATTGATCGCCAAAAATATAAGGGGCGATTGGGTGGCATTAAAGGTGGAAAAGTAAGATCTGCAAAATATGATGAGCTGAGGAGGCAGGCAAGGGATCTACATTCACAAGGTTTGAGCTGTAGAAAAATTGCAAGTGAACTCTGTGTATCTAAATCAGTTGTGGCTACTTGGATAAAGTGTCCAAGTGAGCCTAAATCAGATATTAGCGCTTTGGAAACTACTTTTGGTTTGTTTTCTTAGTTAAGTGTCCAAGTGAGCCTAAATCAGATATTAGCGCTTTTGGGAGTTTTTTTTGTTACCTATATATTCTTCTACTTCAAACTTTCAGTTAAAAGCAGATCATAGTTTCATTTCTAAGAATGCTTTGTTTGAATTATACGAAAGTTTTGTCTTCTATAGTTATAATGGAAGACAAGATCTTGCTTATTGTACTGAGGTACATCTTAGTGATGATCCTTATGTAACCCTATATTCTGTTCAATATGAAGAAAAATTTAGGCATCTTAGGATCAGAGATTTTGATTTCATCTATGGTCAAAGTTTTGATGAATTGAGAAAAAAATTTATAGTCTGAATTGATAAATGCCTCTTTAAAGTGGCATTTTTTTTGAACCAAATTTCGTATAAGAAACTTTATGTTAAATGGATAAGGCTGAAAAAACATAAAATCTTTTTAAATTAGATAAATTTTAGCAAAGCATTAATTTACTCGTTAATATTTGGGTTAAACTTAAAAAAGGAGTATAGCAAAATTGATGGAATCAAATGCCTTCACCAAAAATCTTTTTTCAACGTCTTGATGGCGCTGATTTTGTTAATGAATTAGCTACAGCCTCTTTTAATTATAATGAAGGTATCATTAGTGTTGCTTTTGCGCGAAAAAATGGTGCTGATATCATTTGTAATAATGTTCTAAACAATAAAAAAATAATATTTTTCATAGGAATAAATAATGGAGTAACGTCTAAGCAAGCTTTAGAATATCTTCTAGATAAGAATGTACATCAAGATATTTATTTGGTTAATACTGGTACTCCCCAACAGATTTTTCATCCTAAAGTTTTTTGTTTCTATGAAGAAGCTTCAAAGGAAGGAGTATTGAGTGTTGGAAGCTCCAACCTAACTTCTGGAGGATTTGAAACCAATATTGAAGCCAATATTTTATTGTATATAAATCATTCTAATTGGGATTTAATACAAACAATAATGATGAATTTAAATATCATAAAGGCTGATTGTATTCATTTAAAAAGTAAGCATCAGTTAGATAATTTACTAAATAATGGTTTTCTAGAGGATGAAAGTAAGAAAATTTTTGTTCCTGTTAGAAATCATATAGTATGGAGTCCTAGCTCTCCAAATATTCCAAAAGTTAAACTAAAAACAATAGTTAAGTCACAGAAAGAACCTACTAGTACAGGTACAGTCTCACCTACTAGTACAGGTACAGTCTCACCTACTAGTACAGGTACAGTCTCACCTGCCAGTACAGGTACAGTCTCACCTACTAGTACAGGTACAGTCTCACCTGGTATCCAGACAATTTGGTTTGAAACGAAGCGAATGACTGGTGGATCAAGAAATATTTTAGATTTATCAATGAAATCTTTAGTTGAAAGAGGAGATCCGAAAGGAACTATTTTTGAATTTAATGATTCTAAGTTGATGCTAGGTACAGTGTATTTTTTTGGAGTAGATCCTTTAAGTAGTCATAAACGTAAACTAATTACATTAGAGTTTGATGGGGTTGATTATATTGGCAATGAGATACTCTTCCCTACAGGAGATAATGCAAATGGTACGTGGCGCCTTCAGATTAAAGGAGTAAGCTCTAATAATATAAAAATTACAGATGCTTTTAGAGCAAAAGAAGAAGGATATTACTTAGTCGAAAAAATAATAACCTTTACTAAGATTCGTGAAGATTACTACTCTTTATCTGTATATTCAGAATCAGAAATGGCTAATTTTAAATTATCTTCACGAATCTTAGGTAGGAATGGTTCTTCAAAAAATGCTAAGCAATTTGGATTATTTTAAAAACGGCTTAACCATTCTTGGTGCTTATTTTTTCTAGCTCCGCTAATGCCACCATTTGCACCACCAAAGTTAAGCATAATTGTATCTTCACTTAATGGAATTCCTTCAGAAATAAATAAAGGAACATTATTTATTTCTCGAAATCGCTTAACGAAAAAGTTTAAATCAAAACTGTATGCGTATCCTGTTGTATGTTGATATGGTGGATCAACATAAACAATCGAGTTTGTAGGAAATGGAATACTGAGTAATTCCATAATATCCATATTGAAACAAGTTACTCCACTCATTTTGTTTACAATAGTATTTATTCTCCGTCTTAATTCATTCGGAGATGGTTGCATAGCATTTGCAGGACTACGACGAATACTTGTTTCAGTTGGTTCCCAATAGTCTCTAAAACAAGCATTTGCCCAATTTTTTTCCTTACGATAGATTTGTTTTCCACCAAAGGAACAAGCTTGAAGGATTGGATAAAGTTCCACTTCATGTTTATCTATTGGTAGTTTAGAAAGAGTAGATAAATGCTCTTTAAAATCTTTTTGACTACTAGGTAACTCTGCTAAAAATTGATCAAAAACATCCATATTAAAAGTATTAGATCCTATAGCTGACCAAAAAGCCCCCCAAGAACTAATATCAAGCATAGAGATACGTGTTGGATCTATACCTCGATTAACTAATTCAATAGAAATTGCACCTGAACCACAACATAAATCATAGAATTGAGTATTGGAGTCAGTAGAAGAGTTTAGAATTACATCAACTATTTGAGATGCTACACGTTGTTTACCACCTTGATATGAACAAGGCACTCGTAATATTGAGCTCATCAACATTTCCTTTGAATTAGAATTCTTGCATAAACTCTTTGACCATTGATTATACCGACCCCTCCTCTATCCTCAGAGTGTTGTAAGTATTTTACTTGTGAAAGAACATCAGAAGGTACATTGGAACGTGCATTACCATTAGCAAGCATTACAATTTCAAATTGATCTGGATTATATTTATCAAGGAATGTAATAGGTACACCCATTAAGCCATCATAATCTACTGGAATATTTTGAGTGCGGTTAACCTCAATGGCATCATAATTTTCATATTTTGGATAATCATTTGAATTATATGCTTTAGTTAAAACTAAATTTTCATGACGTCTAGTGGTATCTAAATTAGTAAACCAACGAACACCTTTGACTCTAATAAAGCGGCGCCCTGTATCATCTATCCCACAATTACTTGCATTTAATGGATAGTCATCAGGAACATAAAACTTACGATCTCCTGATCTTATAGAATCACCATACCAAATTTTATTATCACGAAAGAGTGGGAATATTTCCTTGCATGTTGATGCATTCATATTTCCAAGAATAATAAACTTTTTTTTATGCTGCATTAGCAAACTAATATATTCACGGAAAAGACTGAAGGGAGGATTAGTGACTACAATATCTGCTTCTTGTAATAGAGTTTCACATTCTTTTGAACGAAAATCACCATTACCATTTAAATGTACAAGAGAGTTACTCGGTATAGCAAATAAAGATTCTAAGTCTAAAGAACCATCAGGTCTTTCTAAACTATGGTTAGGTACCTCTTTTACTACTGCTTTATAGGCACTAGTTCCCCCATTTAGAGGATATTCTTGGCCTGCTAAACTAGATTCTGAATAGCAAGTGGATATTAGACCCGCTAATTCTAAGTCATCGAAATGAAGTATAAAGAATCTAAAGAAAGCTGATTCAAATGGATCATCACAATTACAAAGTATAGTTTTTCCCTTGAAATGCCTTCTATGGTTCATCATTTCCACAAAAACATCTTCATATTGAGTGTAAAATTCATCTTTTTTAACAATAAATGCATTATTAAGAGTGGCATTTCCAGATTTCAATTGAACTATTGGACGCTCGATATTTATATCAAATGGCATCTTTCCCTCACGAACAACAGTTTTAAGAAATGTATTAATCGCTGTGGACATGCTAATACCAATTTCATCAAATATTTTGCTAGCACTTTTTTTAACATCTAGATCAATACGGATTGTAGTGGTTGGTTTGATGGACATCTTTGGGCTCCAATAGAGAAATACAATGTAGCACAATTTAGTGCTGTAATCTCTATATAGAAGCATTGGTAATACTAGGATGATTATTAAAACACCAATCTTATTATTGAGTTTTCCTACAATTAACATAATACGGATTATGCGAAACGAGAGCCTACTGCTCTCGTTTTTTCATTCTAGAACTGCTAAACTTCTTATACGCCATTGACGTACTTCAACCTATGTTATTCATTGAAACCAGTATTTTTACCAAGCAAATTAAAGAGCTTGTGAGTGATGAAGAGTATCGTCAGCTCCAGCAAGATCTCTTGGTACAGCCTGATAAGGGCGACTTAATCAAGAATGGCGGTGGAATTCGTAAAGTACGCTGTGCTCAAGGCAATAAAGGTAAAAGTGGCGGTATCCGGGTGATCTATTATTGGGTCACAGAGGATGATCAGATCTTTTTCCTGGTGGCTTATCCAAAGTCTGTGAAAGATAACCTGACAGACAAAGAGACCTCTATTTTGCGTCAATTAGTGAAGGAGCAATTTCATGGATAACAACTTATTTGATGACCTGGTTGCTTCAATCAAAGAAGCTGGTGCCATCAAACGCAATGAAATGAAAGCAAGCCGGGTAACTGAGCTTGAATTGCCAGATATTAAGGAAGTACGTGAGAAGACAGGCTTAACCCAGGCAGAGTTTGCTGCACGTTTGCATATTAGCGCGAGAACCCTACAAAACTGGGAACAAGGCCGTCGCTATCCGACTGGTCCTGCAGCGACTCTAATTCGTATTCTGGATGCTCATCCAACTCTAATTTAAAAATTTTAGATAATAAAAAACCCCGGCATCCTGCCGGGGTTTTTCATATTGGTTCGCTTGGTATAACTCCTGTCGTACCTTGCAGTCCTTATGCTTATCTCTTGTTATTCTTGTATGGAGCTTCCTGCTCTCTATGTCCCCATCATAAGAAAGTTCCAGTATTCTGAATAGCCGCAAAGGGCCGGAATTCACGTAAGCCCAGGCGTACAAAATAGCCTAAATTTTATCCACAGCAATTGGGGATAGTTTTGGAACCTAGATCCGTATGAAATGGGCGCTGACTGCTAAATTGATCGTTTTTTAATCAATTTTAATGGCAAAATGTTACATATTCGCTTAAAAACTCACCAACTTATTACAAAAGCGACTTTTTGCTGATTTCTTAGTCATGACTAAAATTTTAAGTAATTGATAATTATATTAATATACAAGTGTACTTCGTATAATCACCATTATGTTAAATAGACTTAATATTCGATGAAATTTCTTTGAATTCTAGTGCTGTCTTTTGGGTGTTGGGAATATGGCCAAACACATATTCATCCTTCGTCTGAAAAAAGAAATCAAAGCTTTGACTCATCAGTGAATCGACTTGGCTTTGCTTTTGATAAATAGGAGCAATCCGGTTGATGTAGTAATTAATCCACTCAGATTGATGATTAAACGTACCGTAGTCTCTTAAATCAGCATAGAGAAGTTGTAGATCCGCTGAAATGGCTTCAACATTGGGATTAAACATCCATACCGTGATGTTCATCGGTTCAACAGCCATGATTGTGTAGGCTTGCTCCTCATCGAACCTTTCAACTTTATAAAGTTGAGCTCCGCTGTCACTATAACTAGAGCAAAGTAACTTGGTATTTTGTACTTGAAAATGATCAACACCGATTTCATGTTCTCTCACTTTCCGTGAAAGTTCTAGACAATAGGGCAAAGCTTTTAACTCTGATTGAGCTATTTGCTGAAATAAGGTTATGCAACGATTGAGCACATAGCTTTCACCTGTTCCCGTAATAATTCCCTTGTACCAAGGATGGATTTTTGACGTTAAGTTATCTATTAACTGCTTTGTTTCACCTTCTTTGAGTGTGACTTCTTTATTGTCTGCAGCAACAATGATGCTATCATTCAATTGAATGGCTATGATAAAAGTCATACTTTGGTGAAAAAAATTGAACTATTAGAGATTTATTTTAAGCTAAATATAAGATTAATTTTTAAATGATTAAAGAAGATAGGTAAACCTATGGCAGGTGGTTCTCAAGTCATCATTAATAAGAATGGAATTACATTCATTACGCCTGCAAAGTTTGAGGCTAAGGCAGGTCAGCACCTTTTTAAAAGCGGTACAGAAGTTGGTGTAAATATCAAAGGCTTGCCAACTTATGAGGCCTATAATGAGAAATTTCAAATGTTATTGCCCTCTGGTGAGCCCTTTAAAAATGCTGATTATAAAATTTCAAATGCATCCGATGAGTTTATGGCCATAGCAGATAATAAAGGCCGATCTAAACGAATAAATTCCTTACAAGAAGAAAGCTTAAAGCTCGATTTAAATTGGATGAAGCTAGAAGCTGAACCGAGTGAAGGAGATGATTAGTGGGTAATTTAGATTGGGAAAGTAATACAAATACAACAGAGAATAGCTGTAAAACAGCACAGTGTGATTGCTTAACTTTTTGGGAAGTACAACAACAAATAGCGATGATCCGTCTGTCTAACTTAAAAGATGCCAAAAAGAATCTCTATAAACTCGAACCAGGATATGAAGCAAGAGCCAGAAGAATTGCCTCAGTTTATGCCAAAATTTATCTTGAACAAGAAAATCATGGAAGTCAGCAATTAAAAGGCCGTTATTATTGGATGGGCTTAGGTGCATTTGCTTCAAAAACTGTTGCAGCAGTGTTTAAACATGGCTTAACGGCTTGGGGGTATAAATGGATTCCCATTATTTCCCCTTTTGTCTTGACGCCACTTGTTCGCAATCCAGTACACTCTTTTGCGAAAGGGAATTTATGGTTATTTATGGATATTGCACCTTGGCATTATGCTTGGAGTATGTCTTCGCAATCTTTTAATCAATGTCGAACTCAACGTGATGTATCTAAGTTCACCCATATTAAGGAAGAAGTGTTAAATATTCCTTGGTCGAGTTGTTTACCCATCATTAAGCATTTGCAGAGTACAACTGAAATTACTCAGGCTTTTGGGATGCTTCCCAAGATAGAAGGCATTTTTAAAAGAAAAGGAAAACCAAGGAGAGATAATTTTAAAGATGCACAAGACGATCTTATGAAACATTTACTGGCAATTGCAGTACAGGAACAACGTAATATTTTACAAGAATTGGTTTGGAAGGACTGGATGGTACAAGCACAGGCAACTTTACAAAGCTATACCAAACTTCCCGATAGTACTTTAGTCCTTTCTAGTGATTATAGTGTTGATGCTGTTAAGCCTAGACATGGGAAATATGAAGGACGTCATAAAGATGTACTCGACAAATTACCTGAATCTGTCTATAGCGAACCTTTAGCGCATACCAAAGTTCAAGATTATGATAGCCGTATGGAGTGGATTCAGAAGGCAGCAGAAAAATATCATACCTTAATGTTAAGTGACACAGGGCGATCATTTTTAGAGAAGGAACTCGCAATTATTGCAGGATGGGGCAATAGTAAAGCGGACTTTGTAGTTGGCAAGGACAGTAATGATGGAAAGATTTAAGCATTATTTTAATTCTATCTTAGTCTTCATCTTCGGTTTCCTTCTTTTAGGTTGCCAACCTAATGCAAAAAATACAGAGAATAGTGCAATGAATCAGCAACCTTATTTACTCCATTTTGGTCTACAGGGCTTTAAAGACTTTGCTCAATACAATCAGAGTGCCGTGGATAACCATCCTGTCGCTAGTTTTCGAGAATTAGATTTTTCACCACCGAACCTTGGTCAAATTAAGATTGAAAATGGCGCGAGTAGCTTAGCTATTGACCATGTTTTTTATGTATTAGGAACATCGTTTCATAAGGAAGATGGTATTGAGGTTATGACTGTTAATGCAGGCTTAAATAAAGAGGAGTTTGTACGTCCTGAGCAAGCCTATCAAGCGTATGCGAATTTAATGAAACGAGTAAATCAAGCGGGATGGAAACTTTATATTGCTCCCTATAACCCACGTATAGCGAAAGAAGATAATATGCGATATGTCATGAAGTGGGGCTATTCGATTGATCCAAGCTATATTTTTAGTTATGAGGAATGGCAAAACATCATGAATGCGAGTGGTAGTGGGTCTTTGGGTTATCGCTTATACGCTAATGGTCTTTTATTGAATATATACATCAGTCAAACTAAAAAAACTGAAGATGAGAAAGAGCAATATATGGTTCGTTATACTTTTAACACCATTCGTTATGATCAACGAGATGCCTTAAGTGATTCAGAAAACAATATTAATGCTTATACAATGACTCCATTGGAGTTAAAACAAGCGTTTGAAAAGGAAGAACGAAGAACTCAAAGATCTAGAGAGTATGATGAAAAAGAAGCAATTGCAGAAGGTTATCGTATAGATGAGAGCTATGTTGGTCCTGATCTTTGGCAATATGTGAAATAATTAATTATTTCTAAAATTAACATAATACACCTTATACGAAACGCCTCTTAAAATCCCTTTTTAAACAATGTCTTATTCATGTAGAAACAGCCTAAGCAGTCACTCTTAGGCTGTTTTGGCAATTTTTCATGTTCCACGATTAATAAATAAACAATGTTCCACGGCTTTGTTTAGCCAAAAAACATAATGACCGCATTTTATTTGAGCCAATTTCAGCCCTCTTGGACTGAAATAATGGCCCAAACAAAATACGGTCTTAGAGGAAAATACACATCAATAAGAAGATAACAGCCAAGCAACCAAAACTCAGAGCCAAAACACGCCATAAATCCTTCTTTTTGGCGTTATTTTGGCTTTCATGCAGTAGGTTCGATACTTCCCTCAGTTGATGTTCAGAATTGCTTAAATCGCTTTTTAGACGCTTAGACAGCATGTGTAGTTGATTTCTTTCTTGGAGGAATTTCTGCCGTTCCTGTGTGAGTTGATCAATTTTTTCTTGGTCTTGGTGAATAATGGGCGTTTCTTTTTCGGCAAGTTGTTTTTCTAGAGCCTGTTTTTCGTTTTTTAAGGTGTTAATCGTCAGTTCAAGTTGTTTAAGTTCTTGATTGGATAGTCGCTGCTTTGGCTCTATGTTGTCTTATTTTTCTTTGT
>NZ_VPEO01000037.1:0-8276 GCF_013417155.1 Acinetobacter sp. YH16052
CACGTTCAGTAATCAATTTAACAGCTTCTTCTTTAAATTCTGGGGTGTATCGTTGTCCACTCATAATGTTCTCTCCTATGCAAAAAGAATAGACGAAATTTGTCTAGGAGAGTGGTGGCAGTCCAATATCTAACTAAAAGGTGTCTACAAAATCGGTGGCTATTCAGACACCATTGCTAATAATTGTACGAATTGAGATAGGCCGTTAGCTTTACACACTCAATCTACTGAGCCAAACAAAGCTACGCAAACACCGAGAAACCTCATTTAAAAAGAAATAAAATTAGACAGTTTGTTACAACTGCCCGGGATTTTGGATACTTATTGTTTATTTAGTAAACGAATGGTAGAGCCAAGATATACTTCACTTATACAGCTTGTTAAGCTCGGTCAAAATCTGTATTGATCTAAAAAGTACGTGTAAGAATGGCCAAGAAGCAGCGTAAACCCAAGAACTCTTTTTTTCAGTTTTTAAATGATAATAGTATTAAAGTCATTCTGGGCGTGGTGGCTTCGAGCAGCTTCGCCATCGCTTTTGGTCAGGAAAAAATCAGTCAGTGGGTGTCACTATCCTCTTCCAGTGATTCTGCCTGTCTGAACCAGTTTTATCGTGATGTACCGCCATATTTGATGAAAGACAGCCTGAAAAAAGACAGCTATTCGCTGTGTTTTAATGGCTTTAATGTCGGTTATTCCGGGGTATCTAAAACGCCACTTTGGGTTGCAGAAGCCTTAACGCCAGCACGCTTAAGCCAGAAAATTCCCCGTGAAGATAATTTTCATGAAGAAGATCGGGTCAGTGCGAAGCATCGTGCCACATTGGCGGATTATCGTGGTTCAGGTTATGACCGCGGTCATATGGCGCCGAATGCGGATATGCCTAACAAGGCCGCGCAGTCTGACAGTTTTTCATTGGCCAATATGGTGCCGCAAGCGCCCAAGAATAATCAGCAAGTCTGGCGTGAGCTGGAAGAGGCCACCCGTGCCATTGTGACCAAGCAGAAACAGGATGTCTATGTGGTGACCGGGCCGATCTTTGCCGGGAAGAAGCTGAAAACCATTGGCAATGGCGTGATTGTGCCAACTGCGGTCTATAAGGCAGTTTATATGCCGAAAACCGGTGCTATTGGTGCTTACTATGCACCGAATGACAATTCGCTCAAAGTGCGTATTGTTAGTGTCTGCTATCTGGAAGAACAGCTTGGAATTAATCTGTTCCCGCAGCTCACCGAAGAACAGAAACGCAATACCTATAAGCTGCCACTGACTGGAAATGCAGTAAAAGCCAACCAGAAAATCGAATATTCTAATTGGGATGCAGAAAGCCAGTGTGCCGAAGATGTTTCTGAAGAAAACCTGCAGGCATTACAACGCGAGTTTAAGTCTTCCGGTTCAAGCAGTTCGGCCTCCTCTGCGACTGGCGGCGCGATAGACAATGCAACGCAAGATGCCATTGTGAAACAGCTGATTGATGCCTTGTTGCAATATATTTTGCAGCTGTTGAAATAAGCTTGCTGAAAAAACCGGGATTCGGGTAGCATCGACATCAGACGTTCATTGAAAATAACAAAGACAGGTGAAGAGGATATGTTTAAAGCATTTGAAAATGGTAGCGAATCCCATGCCATTCATGATCTGACTTTGGAAAATGATCTGGACTGCGTCAGCCTGTATGGCAACTTGCAAATCACCAAGGATCATCAGGGACTGAAAGTGGCCAAAGCCTTGCAGGCTTTTTTGAATGATGTGGTAAAACAACTGGAAAACACGCCGGACTTGCCAGAAAAAATTCAGCGTGATGACCTGGATGAAATTGAAAATCCATTTTTATAAGCGTTTTTAAGCGCGATGATCTGCATGTGCCATGTGAAACATGCAGAAAAACAGAATCTAGAAATCATGGCTTTTATTGAAAAGCCTAATTTTTTTGCTCCCCCAATATCTCCCAACACTAGCCAGAACGTGCCGAGCAATTCGGCAAGATATTTATCCATATTTTAAATTCTTATTTTTATATTTATTATTAGGTCATAGGGGTAATGGATTTAAATTATCAACGCTGCTTGAAGCCCATCTATCAAACCAACATGCTTGTGGTTTAAGCGGCTGGCATATTCTGTTGGCGCCACTGCTGCGGCGTCAGTTGAGTCCATTGCTTAAAGGCACGCTGAAACGCACTCTGTTCAGAATAACCGAGTAACATGGCAGTTTCCTGCAAACTCAAGTGCGGATCTTTCAGATATTGCATCGCCATCATGCAGCGGATTTCCTGCATACATTGCTGATAGGTTTTGCCCTGTTTCTGCAAATGGCGTTGTAACTGACGCACGGAAAAATTCATCTGCTCGGCAATATGCTCGATCTGAAACAGGTTTTTTTGCAGGCCAATCAGAATTGCCTGTTGCAGTTGCTGATCAATGAGAGTGGAGTGCGGAAATTTTTCTAGCAATGCTTTGGCCTGTTGCATCAGCAGTTTCTGCAAGCTCTGGTCGCCCTGTTTCAGCGGTCTGGACAGTTCACTGACATGCATCAATACCTGATTTCTGGCTTGAGAAAAGCGGACTTTACAGCCGAAATACTGCTCATAGAGTGCAATATTTTTAGGCATTGCATGCTGGAAATGCACTTCATATAACTGAACCCCGTGCGGGTTCTGCACATTGGCTTTCACGAATTCCGTCATTAGCGCAATCGCGATTTCATCGGTCAATTGGGTATTCAGATGAAACGGAACTTCAACCCAGCCAATCGACAGATAATCGCCTTGCCATTGCAGCTGAAGTAGGCCGCCATCATAAATCAGACGATGATAATCATGATAGCGCATAAAGGCTTCACCTAAGGTCTCACTTGAGAGTGCCAGATAGCCAATAATACCGAGGTGTTTAGCTTCAACCAGCTGGGCGATTTCCAGGCCTAAAGCCGGTCGCTGTAGCTGTTGATCAAGTGTTGTTAACAGATCACGCCACAGGGCGAAATCAAAGCGTTCCAGATTTTGAATGGCCAATAATTTCTCAGGGACTTCAAGCTGTTTCAACTGATAATAGTCCAAAAGTAAATGTCCTAAACCACCGTATACTGAACCTACGTAGTTTTTTAGAACCAGCATTTTTAATTCTTTTATTTTGTCGTATTTTGTCAATCATATTGAATATTTTGGTCAATATCTAGTCTTTTATTTAGCCTATATTAAAAATAGACCAAGAGGTAAAAGATTATGTGGAAAGGTTTTCTGGCAGGACTTGTCGTCGCAAATGGATTTGAATGGTTTGCACATAAATATGTATTGCATGGTGTTCACCGGCCGGGACAGAGCCGTTATAGTCCGGTACCCGAGAGTATGCGCTCACACTGGGAGCATCACCGGATTGTGCGAAAAACGGAATTTTCCGATTTCGGCTATGTAGAAGGATTGGACAACTGGCGTACCCGCAATGAAATTGCCTCACTGGCAGTCGTTGCGACCGTCTTTGGACTCAGTTTTTATCCCTTCTCCAAAGGCATGTCACTGGCCGCCCTGTATAGTGCAGGCAACTATTATTATTTACATCGCCGGGCTCATCTGGAACCAGAATGGGCCAAAAAGAAATTACCCTGGCATTATGATCATCATATGAATAGTAATCAGGATGCCAACTGGTGCGTCACCAAGCCCTGGTTTGATTATCTGCTCGGTACCCGTGTGATTTCCTCGGCAGATTTGCAGGAACAGAATCCTTTAGGTTTGAGCTTGCCTGCACCGATCTCGAAAAAATTGAACCGCTGGGCAGAACAATATTTTCTAGTTAAATCGGCCGATGCTTACTCTAAGATGACGAAAAATACTGCAAAAAATACGGTAATGAAGCAGTTAAATACGCAGGTTATGGAGTAAAACAGGGCTTTGTCGTGATTTGTCAATAAAATACGATTGTATTGTCAATATTGTCCTGTGGATTTCACTTATATTTGCTCCTGTCGGTGAGCAAAGCCTCATACTGATAATGTTTCTGGGTGTAATGAGTTATTTTGAATACCAAGTGCTGTAGTCTTATCTTGGTTTTATAGGGAGTCGAAAGACTCCTTTTTTTTGTCCCGTATTTGCTGTGTTGTTTTATTTAAGGCATAAAAAAAGAGTGTTTATAAAAACACTCTTTAATTAAATCATCATCTAAAACGGCTTAAAGGCGCATTTCAATGCCTTGGGCTGCCATATAGGCTTTGGCTTCCGGAATGGTGTGCTGGCCAAAATGGAAAATTGAAGCTGCCAGTACCGCATCGGCACCCCCATGAATAATGCCGTCCGCCAAATGCTGTAAATTACCCACACCGCCAGAAGCAATGGTCGGTACCGTGACGCGGTCATTGATGGCGCGCATCAGGGCAATGTCGTAACCGGCTTTGGTGCCATCGGCATCCATCGAAGTAATCAGTAATTCACCTGCGCCGAAGTCAGCCATTTTCACGGCCCATTCAATCGCATCGATCCCGGTTTCCTTACGGCCACCGTGGGTGAAAATTTCCCATTTATGGTCACCGGTTTTTTTGGCATCGATCGCCACCACGATACATTGTGCGCCAAAGCGTTGAGACGCTTCCTGCACAAACTCAGGATTATAAATCGCAGCCGAGTTAATGCTGACTTTATCTGCGCCGGCATTGAGCAATAAACGGATATCTTCGACTTTACGGACACCACCACCTACAGTTAACGGTACGAATACAGATTCGGCCATACGCTCTACAGTACGATAAGTCGTGTCGCGTCCATGATGTGTAGCGGTAATATCAAGGAAAGTAATTTCATCGGCACCTTGTTCATTATAACGGCGCGCCACTTCGACCGGGTCACCCGCATCACGAATATCAAGGAACTGGACACCCTTGACCACGCGGCCGTTATCCACGTCCAGACAAGGAATAATACGTTTAGCTAGCATAAATTTTTCCAATTATTACAGCCGATTATGAAACTCACCCACGCAAGCGCTACACCTTGGCAGATGGAAACGGTATTCTAGCAAAATTATGTAAGTTTTTTCGCAGGTTTTCTATGTCGGTTTATACCACTTTGACTTTAAAGGAAGTTCAGGATTTTGCAGCGCCTTATGGTTTAAAGGCGATTGATCTGATTCCCATTCAAGGCGGTATTCAAAATACCAACTATTTTTTAGTCTGCGAAGATCAGCAATATGTGCTGACAGTATTTGAGGATATGGATGAGCAGGCGGCAGGTGAACTGGTTCCTGTGCTGGAACATCTGGGTCAGGCTGGATTGGCCGTTCCTGTGCCTTTGTCGCATTCAGGAAAGGCCATTCACAGCATTAAAGATAAACCGGCACAGATTGCACCACGCCTGATGGGTGAACATCCGATGCCATCTACCGTTGCGCAAGTTGAAGCGATTGCAGTGGCTCAGGCGAAAATGCATGTGGCACTCAAAGACTTTAAATTAGAACGTAATTTCGTGCGTGATCATGCGTATTGGCTGGCAGTGTCTCAAGAGATCAAACCGAGTTTAAGTCCGGCAGATAAAATCTTGCTTGGCAAATTATTAGGTTTATATGAGGCGTTGACGGCGGTATATCCGGACCGTCCACGCGGTTTTATTCATTCAGATCTGTTCCGTGACAATACCTTATTTGAAGGCGATCAGCTGAATGGCATTCTGGATTTTTATGAGCTGAATAAAGATGAATGGCTGTTTGATATCGCCATTACGTTAAATGACTTCTGTACCGAATATCCTGACGTGATCTTAAACGAAGAAAAAGCGATTGCCTTTTTAAATGCCTATGAAACGATTCGTCCTTTAACCAGTGATGAACGCGCCTGTCTGGAATTGTATCTGGCTATGGCGGCAGGACGTTTCTGGATGATGCGTCTGCAGGTGGCTCAGCGTAATGCAGCATTAGGCCGTACCGGCGAAGATATTTTGCAAAAAAATCCGGACGAGATGCGTAATATGCTGATTGAACGCTTAAAATTCGTCACCGCTTAAACAATCAGATTAAAAAGGATAGGGGATATGCGCGATCAGGGACGCTTAGTGGAATGGTTTGATGACCAAGGCTATGGTTTTATCCAGCCTAGTGACCCAGCCAAAGATCGCGTATTTCTGCATATCAAGGACTTTGCCAAGCCTGGGCCACGTCCAATCATGGGCTGTGCGCTGGATTATCTGGTCATTCTGGATGAACGCGGCCGTTATCGTGCGCAGCAGGTGATGTACCTGAAAGCAGTACAAGCCAAAAGTCTGCAAGCAAAATTCAAACCCTCCAAGCCACAGCAGACACAGAAATTACAGCCGATGCAGATTGCCTGTGTGGCCTATATTCTTTTACTGGTGGCTTTGACCTTGGGTGGTTTACTGAGTGGACTGGTGTTGTTGCTGGTCAGCCTGATGAATGCGCTCAGCTACTGGCTTTATGCCCAAGACAAAGAAGCAGCCCAGTTGGGCAACCGTCGTATTCCGGAAAATACTCTGCATGTGGTGGCCTTCTTGGGCGGCTGGCCGGCAGCCTGGCTGGCACAGCAGAAATTACGGCATAAAACACAAAAACAACCTTTCCGGCAGATATATTTTTGTACCATAGGCTTTAACATCATTTTGATTATATGGCTGATTTCCCCATTGAATAGTTTAAATATCTAGGGGAAGTACCAGGAGGGGACGTGAATTATTCCATTGATAAAGACTCAAACCGCACACTGACTTTTGCACTGTACATTTTATATATTGTGGCCATTTTTAGTGCTGGCCTGCTGGCTGTCGTGGCGTTGATCATTAACTATGTGAAACGGCGCGATGTGCGCGGTTCCATCTTTGAAAGCCATTTTACCTGGCAGATCCGCAGTTTCTGGTGGTATCTGTTCTGGAATATCGTCGCCTTTATTCCATTTTTCTTTTTGTTCTTTACCGGCGAAGATCCTGACCTGTTTGCAGGGGTCGCATTTGGTGCATCCGCTTTCTGTTTAGTGGTGGTGGTTTTGGCCTGGATCTGGATTGTGTATCGGGCGATTCGCGGCATCATGCGCTTAAATGACAATAGACCGATGTATAGCAAATAATTTTAGCCATATTTCCCCAGAGAAAAAATCCCCCTTTTTTAAGGGGGGGATTTAGCAGAATTAAGAAAGATCTTGTTTTAATTGTTCTGTTGGATCTTTTCTTAAAAACTTTGGTTTCCATTCACTGGCAATTACGCCAAGTACCACCATCAATCCGCCTAATAAAGCCAGTGACGGTAAACGTTCTCCGGCCAGACGGCCAAACAGGGCTGCCCATACCGGTTCGCCGGCATAGATAATTGCTGCCTGTGATGGATCGACCATGCGCTGCGCCCAGTTCATCACCAGTTGGATCAAGGCACTGGCAATGCCTAAACCGACTAAAATTCCTGCCAGATGCCAGTGAAATCCAGGTAACTGAGATTCACCTAAAACAGGTGCGATCATGAAGCAGAACAGGGATGCAAAAATCAGTTGCAGCACCGTGACCCGGCGGACATTGACCTGCTCGGCGAAATAGCTGATAAAAATAATCTCCAGTGCGATCGCAATCGAACCAAGCAAAGTCAGGGTTTGTCCGAAACTGAGCTGAATCGCAGCAAAGCCATTTCCTGTCAAAAACACCAGACCGATAAAGGCAAACAGCGCTCCGATCCAGGTCATGACATGCGGTTTTTTACGGAACATGAGCCAGAGCAGGATCGGAACCAGCGGAACATACAAGGCCGTTAAAAAAGCCGACTCACTGCTGCTGATGGTCTGCAAACCCACAGTTTGGGTGCCGTAGCCGATGGCGATCATGATGCCAATCACCACGCCAGCGAACACCTCTTTCAGGTTCATGCCTTTTAGCGACTTTAGGGAAATCAGGGTGACGGCAAGCGCTGCTGCAGCAAAACGCAGGCCGACAAACATAATCGGACTGCTAAAGTTCAGCCCGTATTGCACGGTAATAAAACTGCCACCCCAGATAATGGTGATCAGGATCAAGGCGAGTTGCGGCGCTTTCACCATCCAGCCGGAGTGATTTTTGGAAATAAGGGTAGACATGCCAGGAGATCAGAAAATTAAAAAAAGGCGGATTCAAGCGGCAAGTGCAACAGTATAAAAACCAGCCATAACTTCACTAGGCGTATACCAACCTAGTGTTTTTCTAGGGCGATGGTTGAGTGCAAATTCTATCTGCTCTATTTGTTCGTTTGACACGTCATCAAACGATGATGATTTTGGCAGATATTGCCGGATTAAACCATTCGTATTTTCATTCCTTGCTCGTTGAATAGACT
>NZ_VPEO01000038.1:0-7741 GCF_013417155.1 Acinetobacter sp. YH16052
CGTGTTCAGGATGCCGGGCATCGCTGGAACGACAGGGAGATAAATATCCATCGCCAGTGAAGCGAGGATGTCGAAAGGAGCCATCAGCAGCAGTGCTGCCGGCAGCGTATAGGCCCACGCGGGGCGTTGTTTTTGTTTATCAGTCATTTATGTGTTTTTCTATTCCATCAATAATTGATTTCCAATCATCAACGTGTAATTCGTGTCCTGTACCTTCAAGGGTGATTAGATTTGAACCTTTTATTTTTTCTAGTAAAAAACCTGCATTCTTATAATGCCAAATTTTGTCGTCTGTTCCGTGGATAATTAAGGTGGGTTGTTTGATTTCGTTTAATCTGTTCCAATATTCTTCACCACCACCACCTTGCGATGCAGCGTGATTGAACATACTTATATAATTGTTGGCTCTATTGAACTCAGCTCTTATCAGTTTTTCACTTCTTTGTTTGTCAAATTGTTTCTTGCCACTCATTAATTCTGCACCCTGAATTAAATAGTTTACCACACTGTCTTCATTTGTCCAATTGACTGTACCTGCTTTACTATGGAAATCTAAAATACTCGTGTCCATTTCAGGTATAGTTGGGTCTGAGTCTCCCCAAGGGCCTGATGACATAAGAGTTAAGGAGTTAACTCTGTCGGCAAACTTTATTGATGCTATTTGAGAAATTAGTCCGCCCAAAGAAATCCCCACAAAATGTGCTTTGTCAATCTTGTAGCCATCCAATATTGAAATAGCGTCATTAGTTAAGTCAACAATATCGTATGGAGTAGAACCTGGTTCATAATTAGTGGATTTTCCTACATCTCTGTTGTCGTAACGAATAACAAAAAATCCTTTTTCAGATAATTGTTGGCAAAATTCAGTGTCCCAATACAGCATTGATACGGTTGCACCTGCTACCAAAAGGATTGCTGGATTTTTCTTATTTCCAAAACTTTCCGTACAGAGTTCAATGCCGTTTGTTTTAATTATTTTCTCTTTCATTTCTGTTTTCCTTTGTTTGCAACTGATTATTATCAGTCCTAAAATTAATATCCAAAGTAGTTTTTTTTTCATTTATCAATGTTTAACTGTTATGCTGGTATCTTTCACAATGCCCGCTAACGTTTTCGGGCTTTGCGAGGGAGCGGATTTTAGCATAAGACTTCCAAGCGAAGACGGAACTTTAAATATAACAAAAATCTTTGAACGGAAACAATAACCCGCTCTCTTGCAAAACCGATGTTATCGGCTTTACTTCATTAATTCAATAGTTCGTTCAATATTTATTTCTTGTAAGAACGTTTTATCGTGGGAAATTACAATTAAAGTTCCTTCATATTCATTGATTGCATTGGTTAAAATTTCGATGTTTTGAAGGTCTAAATTATTGGTAGGTTCATCTAAGATAATAATGTCGGGAGATTGATTAGCAATGTTTAAACAACACAACATTAACCGCATTCTTTCTCCGCCACTCAATGTATGACAAGGCTTATCCCAATCATCTTTTGAAAATAAAAAACGGTCTAATCTGATTTTTACTTCGTGTTCCTGAAGGCCGGTTTGATTAAATTCTTGAGCTTGTTCATAAATCTGTAAATGATTATTGATTAAAGAATAATCTTGGTCAATATAAACAGAATGACTTTCAGCAATAAATATTTTTCCTTCCGTTGGTTTAAGTTTTCCGAGTATTATTTGGATAAGTGTGGTTTTTCCTGTTCCATTTTTTCCGTTGATAGCAATTCGTTCACCGCTGACAATTTGAATGTTTAGAGGTTTCTCCCATAATAAACCTCCTGTTTTATATGCGAAATTGATATTTTCTGCTATAAACAGATTTTTACCTTTATGAAGATTGGAAGAATCAAATTCAAATTTCATTTGTTCTATATCAGAAACGGAAAGCCTCAAATCTTGAAGTTCTTCTTTTATACCATTAATTTTATCTGAATGAACTCCGGCAATTTTTGCTGAGCTTCTTTCAGCATTATTCTTCCAAGCATCTGATACTATCTTGGGAAGTCCAGCTTTTCCTAAATTCTTTTTTGCTCGAACATCTAATTTTTGTTGTCGTTCAATTGTTTTTCGCTCCTTTTCTTTCGCCTTTCTAAGTGCTTTTTCTTTGCTCTGAATATCTTGACTTAAGGCGTTTTGTTCAATTTCTTTTTGCTCTTTATAAAATTCATAGTTTCCGCCATAAACTTTAATTTCATTTCTGTTGAGCTCACAAATAGGATTTAATAACTGAAGTAACTCTCGGTCGTGGCTAACGATTATAAAAGTTGCTCTTGAGGTTTGAATAAAATCGTATAGTAAGTCTCTACTGGATTTGTCAAGATGATTACTGGGTTCATCTAATAAAACAAATGATGGTTGATGAATAAATATACCTGCGAGAAAGACTTTTGTTTTTTGTCCTCCACTTAATTCGCTTAATTTTTGAGATAGTGATAAATCAGAAATATCCCAATAGCTTAGGGCTTCTTGACATTTTTCTTCTATCGTCCAATCGTCATTTAAAAGGCTATAATTCTTTTCATCTACACTTCCGTTTAAAATTTCGTGTAAAGCATTGAGTTTGGTTTCAACTTGTAAGGCTTGGGCAATTGTCAAATCATTAAACTGACCGAAAATTTGAGGAATATAATAGGGTTTGGTTTCGGAGGAAATTTGTCCGTCATCAGGTTCTAATTCCTTGGCTATAAGTTTGAGTAAAGTAGATTTTCCAACACCATTATTGCCAATTAATGCAATTTTATCGGAATGGTTTACTGTCATACTTAAATTAGTAAACAGCGTATTTTTATTGGGATGTGAATAGGATAAATTTTGAATCGTAAGCATAATTAATTTCTTTTTGAGTTTAACAAAAGTGGGAGCCCAATTTTTTGAGCTGATTGTTAGATTGTCTAAGAAATTAATTTTTACATTTTCTGCTTACTTTTTATTTATGTTGCAAATATAATATTTTTTCTGAACTACTTTATTTCGTATTGCCGATAACATAGTAATTTACGAAGTAAATAATAGAAAAGTTTCGTGAAATATTCCCTATATCCGTATTTCGTGTAATTACTTTGTTAAAAGTAATAAATTCTTTGATAGTCTATATTATCTAAATAACATTTGTATGAATAGCGAGGTTTTTATTTAAAATTTTTAAATTCTCAATCATGGATCACGAAACTCTACAATTGATACTTTATTAATCTATTTCATTACTTAACATAATTCTTATTATACACCAAAGATTTTTAGGTTAAAACACTGATATTGTGAGAGTACCGTTTTGGATAAATTATTTTATAGCTAAAACTACTCTGAAAGGTGCATTTTTACGTTGAGAGAGGATATTCAAATCGGTCAACAGGTAGTGTAAAAATTTATAAATTTTTATTTATTTCATCTAAAATAGATAATTGATTTATAGAAGCTGACTTTTGTTTTTTGATTTCCTTTTCAATTTTTATTAAATGGTCGTTTCCGTGCTGAAAAAGTATATATTCTATATACTTTTTTAAGCTCATTCCGTTAGCACTTGCAAGAATTGATAAACGTCTTTCAGTTTCCAGATCTAAATCAATTAACTTTCTTTTCATTACATAAAGTTAAAATTGCCACCACTTTTTTTTCTTTTCCTGTACTTGTTTTGGTTGGTTAGATTCTGGCTCTTTTTTAGGAGCTTCCAACAGGAGAATTGTCTTTTGTAAATCTATTATTCTACCCTCTTTTTCTTGTAAAAGCAACTCTTTATTTTTTAATTCTTGTTCAAATAAAGCAAGTTTTGTCTTTAATGAGTTTACATCTTCTTGCCTCTGCCATATTTCGGCTATGTCATACTTTTGCCTCTGTGGTTTCTTGATATCTTTTAGAGGTTCGTATATAGAAAATAAGTAATTAACTTCTATTAATACTTTATTCCCTTTTTTTTGTAAGTATGGTACAGATTCAGAGTTAGCGAACAATCTTCTTATTGTCCTCTCGCTTTTTCCTGTTTTTTTTACAGCTTCTTTTACATCTATGTAATTCATAATAACAAAAGTTTGAAACTATGACAAAAGTATGTCAAAATATATAGATGACATACTTTTGTCACCCTACTTTTTCATGTGTTTTTGTTCAAAAATCTGCTCAGCTTTGTGTTTCAATGAACCAATAAGATATGCTTTTAGATTTTTGATTTCATATAGTACAGATTGAGCTTTTAATTCGACCAAGAAATCCAATAATTCTTCTTCGGACAGATGGTTGTACAAGCTTTCAAATAAGCTAAGATTGTTGTTTAATTCCTTATTAGTAAAATCGTAATTATATTTTAAATAATCTTCTATGTTTTTAGGGATAAACCAACGATTTGACATTTGTTTCATTGTTTTTTGTTTCTTCAATGATTCATCTTCAAATTGTGGTTGATGAATCGGAATAAAACGAATGCCTGTAATTTTACGACCTGTTTTTATTGTTTCATAATGAAAAGTATAAGGACTACATTTATCAAGTTCTTTTTTTGCAGGTTCGATAACTTTTTGAATAAAACCACCCGTTAACTTGTATTTATCAGCAATATTAAATATATCTTTTAATTTATCTATTGAATAATTAATAGGAGTTTTCTGATTAGATAATAATTCGTAAAAACGCATAGTATATACACTTTCAAATTCCATAGCTACTTTAAGTTCATACTTTTTAAAGCCTTTTGAAAAATCTAAAAATGCTTCTACTATTTTTGGATTTATTCTGAAAGTAGCAATCTCTGTATTTTTCTTAATTTTAGGCTCTGAAATTACTGAAATTAACTCCCAATCATTTTCATCTTCATACTCAAAGAATTTTTTAGCTAAATTTCTTAAAGCTGATTTTATTCGAATATGGTTAGTATCTGTTTCGTTTTGTAAAAATAATTTAATAGGCATACTAACAATGCTAGTATTTTGATTGTCTTGTTCAATAACTATTTTGTCTTTTAATTTTTGATTTTGTATTAATCCTTGAAAAAGCTCTACAAGACGATAAAGAATACGTTTCTCGTAAACAGAATAATCATATTTAGCAGTCGTTAAGATGTAAGACTGTAATACTTCTTTATTATTAATTTTAGACATAAGTTATAGTATTGAAAAGTAAATTTATATAAATACTATAACTTACACAAATATAAGTTATAGTATTTATTCAAAAAGTTATAGTTAACCATTTTCTATTTATTCAAAAAGTTATAGTTGTTTATTCAAAAAGTTATAGTTAGACTTTTTAATACCCTTGCAATATATATGATATATAAATATATATCCGTTTTTTGTCGAAAGTCGATAAGTAATGTTAGATAAGCTATGTTTAATTAATACAAAAACATGGTAATTTTTTAGTTTTTAAGGGTGTGATTTTCTTCAAAAAATCACTTTTGGGAGCTTGCGTGAAATGCACTGTTTTCGTTAGAGTGGAAAAACAAAAACAAATTGACGTGACTTTTTTATGCGCACCAGGGGGGGGGCGGATTTTTTATTTTTGATAAATTTATCTAATTTAATTAACTGATTTTTAATTCATTAATGTATTTTTGTTGCTCAAATTTAATGTTTAACCATAAATTTGAAAGCGAAACGATTTTAAAACGGCTTCTTTTGAGGTCGTTTTTTTTGCGTTTTAAGACATTTTATTTTTAATCATTAGGAAATTATAGCAAAAAGTATTTAAAGCTATTTAAAGCTAAATATTAACTATCCACAAGCTTATTCACTCCTTAATTTGAGTTAAAAACAAGTGGCTTTTTAATTATTAGATAAAATAACAATGAAGAATTACCAAAGTAAAACAAATCAAAAGAAAACAAAGGTAAGTTTCGCACCATTAAATTTTAGCATAAAGCCGTTTCACTTTTTATATAAAATTTAGTGATGCTGCACTTGTTGAAATGGCTTTCTTTTTTTTCGTTTTTTCTTTTCTAAAATGGTTTTTTTTAAGCTAAATTTTCTTAAAAAATATCTTAAAATTTCAATTAGATGCAAGATATGGATTTGTGTAGACACTCAAATCACAATATTGCCTTTTCAGAAAAAAGGAAAGTAAAAATCGGAACTCTTTTTTACGTGAAATTTGATAGTAATTGTGAGTAGCGAGAGGGAACTCCACACGATGGAGTTATAATATTGGTTATCATTGATTTAGTATTTTTAAAAAAATTAAATGTATGTTTTTTGTACATACATTTTAGTTTTTTTTCTTATATATGATTGCTAATCAATTTTTTATGTGTGTAATTATCTACATACATTTTGATATTTACTAATTTTGGAGAAAATTATATACAGAGAAAAATCGATCAAAATTGAGTATTCCGAATGAAAGTAGGAATAGCAAGCAGTAATCACGGAGACCGAGATTGGTTTTTATATTCCTATGATTTACAAATTGTTATAAATAATAATACATACTTTATAAATTAAAAAGTATGTATTATAAGTGTAACTTGTTGATATATAATGTTGTTAACTTACTCTCTAAAAGTATGTTTTTCAAAATAAGCAAGTAGTATAAAATGCATCGTTTTATTAATTTTTATACTAAAATCAGAAAATAGCAAGGTGTGTTTTTTGTTGCAAAAAACTTAGGATAATGACATGAAAAAACCTCCAAATGGAGGTTTATATTTTACATAAAAGGTGTTATAGCTTTTACTGAACCGAAGTTGTACGCTGTCTTTTATTCTTTACATAAATTTTCTCTAAGGATTTGTCCAATCCAACTTATACTAGCTACAATTTCAAAATCTGTAATTTCTAAACGATCTGCTAATATTTCATTATCTGATGGAATATATTTATCTCCATAATATTTTTCATCACCAACTTTAATATTGGGTTTTGTTACTCTGATTTCCATTAAGCCATATGATACAAATTCAGAACCACCATTGTCTAATTCCAATTCTTCAACATCATTTTCTATGAAAAACATTAAATCAGGCAACGGAGTTTTTTCAATAATATTTGTTCCTGTAATGAATTGGTCATAATCAATTTTTTTCTCTAAAAATGATTTAAAAAGTAAACCAGTAAGTGATGCTTTGTCTGTGTCTTCACACTTGTCAATAATAAATAATAATTTTTCGCCAACTTTTGTTCTATACTTTAAATCTTCTTCTATTTTATTAATTTGTTCTTCTATTTTATTTTCAGAAATTGATTTTAGTTCATATAAAAATGTAAGAATTTTTTTAAGAAATAGCTTATCCTTGATATTGGTTACTGTATTAAAAGTTCCTATAATTGTTGAAAGTAGTGGGACATCTTTTAGTAATCCTTCAGCAATATTTGAATCAATTACCACTTCAGTTAAGTCTTTGGTAACAGCTTGAAATTCTTTATCTTTTATGACTTGAATAAGATTTGTACCGAGTGAACTCATTTAATAATTTAGTTTTAGTAAGGTTGCGTACAACGGGAAACGCATTGGCGAAGTGGCGGATAAATTGAACCGAAAGTTCAATTTAGCAGTGACGTAGCCGATGTGTTTCCACAGAAGCTAAATTATTAAAAAAAAGCTGAATGTGGGACACATTCGGCGGAATAAAAAGCACAAAAGTTGAATTTTGAACTTAACCCGCCATTTTGCCAATGCGATGTTGAACTGAACAAGGGAAATGAGCGGTATCCTGCCAGACAGGATACCGACATTCACGAGGTTTCGATGGTTAGTGCGCCGCATCGGAGCGGGCCTGCTACCAGTCGTCGGTTAGACGACTGGCGACTT
>NZ_VPEO01000039.1:0-7665 GCF_013417155.1 Acinetobacter sp. YH16052
ATGGCTTCGGTTTTCATCCCCGGCGGTAGGATAAGAAACCTCCGGCCGTCGCTGCTCTCCTGATAGCGCACTCCCCACGTCCGGGCGGTCATTTTCGCCAGGGTATCTTCCTGCTGACGAAGATGCGTGTAATTGTCGGTTATCTGCTGCCCCTGCCACCACAGTATGCTCCCGCTCGTGCCGATCAGCAGCGCTGACACCATCAGGATGGTGAGCCATGTCCGCCCGGCAGTCCGCAGTACGCTCCGCCGGTTTTTCTCCATCGCCTCGCTCATACTCTGCTCGTGGGCGAGGATGGCGTCGCTGATTCTCCTCGCGCTTGCGCTCAGTTCCGCTCTGACAGACTGCTCGTGCTCGCAGAATGCGGCTTTCAGCATCTCGCCAGTACTCTTCTGCTGCGCTTTCGATTGCTGCTCTAAGTCCTTCGCTAGCGTTAAAAGATTGCTCATAGATAGCTCCCTTCAGTCGGATGTTTCGCCCCCCGTCCGGGTCGGCAATGCTGATACTGCTTTTCGTGGTGCGCACCACCTTAAAACCTGCACCTTCAAGAGTGTCAGTGACATCCTGACGGCTTTTCAGCTCCCCGGACGAGGCTAAGCTCAGTAGTCCCCGGGTAATGGCTTCTGCGGCCTCCTGCGTCGTTTTCGGCAGCCCGGACGGCGTGACCAGCGCCCGGCGGTTTTCCGGCGCGTTCGGGTCGTGCAGCCCCAGTCTGCCGTTCACGATAGTCTGCCAGGCATCGATGCGCGGCCGGTCGGCGCGGTCGTAGTAAGGCTGGAGCCGCCTGCCGGTCAGCAGCTCGGTATTGGGGATCAGAAAGTTCAGCTCCAGACGCCCCTTGTCCGCGTGCTCCACCCACAGAATGCTGTACTGATCTTTATCGAGTCCGGGCATCAGAACCCGCTCGAAGCTGGCCATCAGTTTTTCCCGCTGGCCGGGAGGGAGATCGGCCTCCGCAAACGACAGGACGCCGGAGGTGTATTTCTTAACGTAAGGCGACGCGTCAATCAGCTCCCGGACTTCTTCCGGCTTCCCCTGCAGGACGGTGGCGCCTTCACGCTGCCGGTCTTTACCCAGCAGATAGTCCACCGGCCCGGCGCCACCGCCGCGACCGCGTGGATGAAATTTAACGATCATCGTCCGTTCCTTTCTCAAGAACGGCGTGCCGCAGCCGCTCAAGTCCGGCATCGATGGCCATCAGCGCCGCCACAATCTGTACCCTGTCATGGCCAGTACCGCCGCCGGTGTTAACACGGCGGGCTATCTGGTTCAGGTTATTGCCCATGCCGGCAAGCTGGCGCAGCAGCGCCGGCGAAATTGAGGGGAGCTTTCCGGTGCGCGCAGGCTTTTCGTCCAGGCAGGTCTGCCGCATCCAGGCCGCCAGCGGCCTGCCGTCACAGCGCTCAAGCAGCCGCCGGTGCTCGTCCTCCGTCACCCACATGGTGAGCATCTTGTTCCGTTTCTCTGACAAACCGGCCTCCTGATAACGCCGGGACGGGCGGGAAAGCCTTTCCCGGTCGGCGCGGGGTTGGACAAGCCGCAGGCGCGTCAGGCTTTTGGCGGGTTTCGGGGCGCAGCCCTGAACCAGTCACGTAGCGCTAGCGGAGTGTATACTGGCTCAATATGTTACGGCGGAGTAACACTTAATAAAAGTGCTTCATGTGGCAGGGGAAAAATGCAGCTGCAGGGCGTACAGGAGAAAATGGAGGTTACAGTGATATGACGCCTCCTCGCTCACTCGGTCGCTTCCGCTCCTGACGTTCGGCTGCGGCGGGCGTTACCTGCAAACGGATAAGAGCAAAGGCATACGGCATGGCAAGCAGGACAGGAAGAGGATACGGAGCTGCCGTTTTTCCATAGGCTCCGCCCCCCTGACGAGCATCACGAAATCTGACGCTCAAATCAGTGGTGGCGAAACCCGACAGGACTATAAAGATACCAGGCGTTTCCCCCTGATGGCTCCCTCGTGCGCTCTCCTGTTCCTGCCTTTCGGTTTACCGGTGTCATTCCGCTGTTATGGCCGCGTTTATCTCATTCCACGCCTGACACTCAGCTCCGGGTAGGCAGTTCGCTCCAAGCTGGACTGTGTGCACGAACCCCCCGTTCAGTCCGACCGCTGCGCCTTATCCGGTAACTATCGTCTTGAGTCCAACCCGAAAAGACACGACTTAACGCCACTGGCAGCAGCCACTGGTAGAGGGTGTACAAGAGATTACTGATGCAGAGTTCTTGAAGTTAGAGCCAAACTACGGCTAAACTGGAAGGACGAATTTGGTGGCAGCGGTCTTGTACACCCTGTTACCACGGTTCAGAAGTTCCCCAACTTACTGAACCTTCGAAAAACCACCTCCCCAGGTGGTTTTTTCGTTTCTGGATAAGAGACTACGACGACAGACGGACGATCTCAAGAAAATCCTCTCTAACAGGTTATATTCAGAGTAAAAAAAGTGAGCTTAAATATGGCTTTTTCAATAGCAGAAGTGCGCGAGGGGCGTATCGGTTCTTGGTAATGACTCCAACTTACTGATAGTGTTTTATGTTCAGATAATGCCCGATGACCTTGTCATGCAGCTCCACCGATTTTGAGAACGACAGTGACTTCCGTCCCAGCCTTGCCAGATGTTGTCTCAGATTCAGATTATGTCGCTCAATGCGCTGAGTGTAACGCTTGCTGATAACGTGCAGCTTTCCCTTCAGGCGTGATTCATACAGCGGCCAACCATCCGTCATCCATACCACGACCTCAAAGGCCGACAGCAGGCTCAGAAGACGCTCCAGTGTGGCCAGAGTGCGTTCACCGAAGACGTGCGCCACAACCGTCCTCCGTATCCTGTCATACGCGTAAAACAGCCAGCGCTGACGTGATTTAGCACCGACGTAGCCCCAATGTTCGTCCATTTCAGCGCAGACAATCACATCACTGCCCGGTTGTATACGCGAGGTTACCGACTGCGGCCTGAGTTTTTTAAGTGACGTAAAACCGTGTTGAGGCCAACGCCCATAATGCGTGCACTGGCGCGACATCCGACGCCATTCATGGCCATATCAATGATTTTCTGGTGCGTACCGGGCTGAGAGGCGGTGTAAGTGAACTGTAGTTGCCATGTTTTACAGCAATGAGAGCAGAGATAGCGCTGATGTCCGGCAGTGCTTTTGCCGTTACGCACCACGCCTTCAGTAGCGGAGCAGGAAGGACATCTGATGGAAATGGAAGCCATGCAAGCACCTAAAAATCACCATCATACACTAAATCAGTAAGTTGGCAGCATTACCGAGAGCGGCTTTTTAATTAAATAATGATTTCCTATGATTTTTTTTTTAAACTTACTTACTTACTTACTTACTTATATCTATGTTATCAAATAATGAACATCATCAATAAAATTTCAAAAAACCATCAAAAAAACATATACATAGCTTTATGTATTATTAATCTAATTTTTATAATTAATACTTCCCATAGAATAATCGCTAGTAATATTTATTACTCCTTAACGCTTATCATACTTGGTGTTATTTTTTTCTATGGTTACACTTCAAAAATTAATTCAATTATTTCTTTATCAATATCAAGTTTTATTATTTCACTTCTATTTGTTGATTTAATGACATATCGAATGACCTCCTGGTATTTTCATCAGGTGCCAAATGAAATCATTAATATTATTCTTGATACTAACCCAGATGAGATTAATAGTAATTTTTTCTTTTCAACAAAAGAAATCATAGGGCTACTAATCATAGCATGTAACTTCTTATTTATTCTTATTGGAAAAAGAGACTCTAAATTTCAGTTAAGGCATTTTTATATTTTCATTATTCTGTTTGTTTCTTTGTTAATCGCCTTTAAGCCATTAGGATTAGCTTTGAAAGAAATTAATAAAGGTTTATCTGAACTTAAGAAAAACGCACAAATTATAAAAGATAAAAAAAACTTCAAGTGGGATTCTAAATCTACAATAAATGATAAGCAAACAGTGGTTCTTTTTTTAGGCGAAACTAATAGAGGAGATTATTTACATTTTAATGGTTACCCTAAAAACACAACCCCAAATTTAGATAAAGAAAATTTAGTTTCTTTTAAAAACACAATATCTCAAGGAGCATATACTTTAGTTTCCACACCAATGATCCTTTCTAGAAAAGGTGTGTATGATAATGGTCTTTTTAATGAAACATCAATAATTAGTGCTTATAAAGAGGCTGGATATGAAACTTGGTATGTTTCTTATCTGAGTAAAAGTCACATAGGAGATAATGAAATAAATTTAATTGCAAATGAAGCTGATCATTATGTTGTATCTGATGTCAACGTGAATACATTAGAGAAAATATTAAATAATAAAAGCAAGAAAAAGCTCATAGTTTATAAAACTATCGGGAGTCATTATCTGTATCATACAAGGTATCCATCAAATTATGATGTTTTCAAACCATCTTTTAATGAAAAAACATATTCAACTCCATCTTTAAAAGATAAGGATAAATTAGAAAATAGCTATGCTAATTCAGAATTATTTTCTGTTGATAAACAGATAAGCGATTTCATTAATGTGTTAAAAAATACAGATGGACTTGCATATTTATCTTTTATTTCAGACCATGGAACTGCTATTTATGATGATGGTAAATCGTTGTATGGCGGTAATACAAAAGGCAACTATAACATTGCTCATTTTTTTTGGTTTAATGATTTATACCACAAACAACATCCTGAGCTAATACAAAAACTTTCAATTAATAAAGATAAAAAAATAACATCCGAATGTTTCGTAGATACTAGTTTAGAGTTATCCTTTATTGAAAGTAAGATTAAAAAAGGTTGTTCCCTACTAAACGATAAATTTATTGAAAAACAGCGATTGGTGAAAAATGGTAAAGTTTATGATTTCGACCAAGATTTATAAAATGATTTCCATATAATTGAACTAGCTAAAACTTAACCTGGCAGTTACTTATTTTTATTAGGTGTCTGTCAGGTTAAATATGTTTACTAAGTTATACAAAATATAAGACACTGTTGCAAAGTTAGGGAAGGTGCGAATAAGCGGGGAAATTCTTCTCGGCTAACTCAGTCATTTCATTTCTTCATGTTTGAGCCGATTTTTTCTCCCGTAAATGCCTTGAATCAGCCTATTTAGACCGTTTCTTCGCCATTTAAGGCGTTATCCCCAGTTTTTAGTGAGATCTCTCCCACTGACGTATCATTTGGTCCGCCCGAAACAGGTTGGCCAGCGTGAATAAGGGGTGAGTTTGGAGATTGGAAATTATTGTACGTTAAGCCTGTTTTTTGAACAGATCGCGCTATCGCAATAGGGTGTACTCCTGCACTATACGGCATTTAGCCTGTATGTTTGGGTAATGAGACAACCTAAATGCGACAGCGTGAGCGCAATAACTTAAATGCGATAGTCAGTAACAATAAATCAATCAGTTACCAATCAGAAACGGTTAAATTATGTTCTTAACGTACAATAATTTCCATTTCCCAAACCGACCCCAGGAAGGACATCTGATGGAAATGGAAGCCACTGGAGCACCTCAAAAACACCATCATGCACTAAATCAGTAAGTTGGCACCATTACCGGAAAATCAACCACCACCTTTAGCCTTTACTTTTTACGGATAATTCCTAAAAATGTTTTTTTTACATTAAGAAACAGGAAGTCACATGAGCTCAAAAAAACACTGTTAAGCATAGCCCTACTAACCGCCTCGATTACCGCTTTATCAGGCTGTCAATCCAATGCCGATCAATATGCTGCTGACGTTTATGACACAGGGCAACTGAATGCAAAACAGGAGACGAAAACTGTAAACATAATTTCTGTTTTGCCTGCGAAGGTTGCTGTTGATAACACTGCAAACAAACAAGCTGCACAAACCTTTGGGGCAATCCTTGGCGCTGTGGTTGGCGGTGTGGCTGGTCATAACGTCGGAAGTGGTAGCGGACTTTGCACAACAGCCGGAGCCGTTGGCGGTGGTGCCGTCGGTGCCGCAGTAGGAACATTAGTCAAAGATAAATCTATCGTTGAAGGTGTTTCTTTAACTTACAAAGAAGGGACAAAGGTATTTACATCAACTCAAGTAGGAAAACCATGTCAGTTTACTACTGGTTTAGCTGTTGTTATTTCCACAAAAAATAATGAAACAAGAATCCAGCCAAACACAACATGCCCGGTAAAAAAATAAGATTCAAACGATGAAAAGAATCATTATACCCCTCATCCTTTCTTTTAGTGGAAGCAGCTTTGCAAACTCACTTCAAGAACAATTATCTGCAGTAGCTCAAACTGAACAGCAGGGAAAAGCTGAAGAGCAAAGACTCATGGATATCCAGAGAGAAAAAATTGAGGAAAACAAACGGCTTGAGCAAAAAAGGAGAGAAAGAGCAAGAGCAGAAGCGAACAGGAGAGCAGCCATAGCTTCTGCAGAGAGAAAAGCTCACCGTGAAAGAATCGAAGCTGAGCTCAAAGCCGATAAAAATAGAGATCAGAAATATGAAGATGAACTAAGAAAGCTTGAAATCGAAAAACAAAAGTTAGCATTAGCCAGGGAAGAGGCAAGAGTTAAACGCGAAAATTAATTCATAGACCAAGAGTTAAAAAACAAGGCAGCCCAAACAGATGTAATTCAATCTCACGCCGGCTCAAACAGAAATATTTCAGAAGGCGGGAAAGATTTAATGAAAAGCGAAGGGAAAGCCAGAGAAAAAGAAGCTGGAGAATGGTTTAACTAGCTTCATTTTTATAATTAAAGTTGATTTCAAGTTTAATTAACAACGGATGTTATTTACCATAACATCTGTTGCCCGCACCGCTCCGGACGGGTTCGCCACAAACGGGGCGGCAGTCAGGTAAAACCGGCAACAAACCACCCGATACACCGCCCCGTTCGTGACAGATAAATTTTACCCGACTGCATAGCCATGCAGCCAGATGCATGGCGTGTAAAGTCACACTAAAATCAGCGCGAACGCCTTAAAAACAGGTAAATGCTTCTCCAGCCAGTCCCACAGCCCGGCCGCCAGATACAGGCAGTTAAGTACAGCTTCAATGACGTTAAGCAATTTCATAATTCCCCCCCAGGTATAGGCCGTGATCTTTTTAATCACGAACCTATTTAGCGGGAGAAGTAAGAGCCCCTCTTCGTGCGGGTTGTCAGCTGCCTGGATGGTTTAAAGTGTCGGCCCGCGGTAGGTTTTCTGCGGCTGGCGCTCCAGCTCCAGTGTTTTCTGATACTCATTCTCCCTCTGCCGGAGCTCGATGGCATTCAGTTCCCGGACAAGCGGCGCAGCTGCTCGCTTAAACTCAGCACCTGCGTGCTCAAGTCCGACACGCGCTCGTTCAGCACCGCGTTCTCCCGTTGCATAAGCCCACACATGCTCCGCCATTCCGCGAAGGCGCTCTCCCATTCGTCCAGCCTTTGCGAGTAGTCCTGCTGTAGCTGCTCTAATGCGCTCAGCAACTGCTTTTCCAGCTCTGTCATCTTCCGCTACTCCTGTTTCAGGCGGATCCATGTCGTCCCGCCGTAAGGGATGGCTTCGGTTTTCATCCCCGGCGGTAGGATAAGAAACCTCCGGCCGTCGCTGCTCTCCTGATAGCGCACTCCCCACGTCCGGGCGGTCATTTTCGCCAGGGTATCTTCCTGCTGACGAAGATGCG
>NZ_VPEO01000040.1:0-7465 GCF_013417155.1 Acinetobacter sp. YH16052
GGCCAGGCCTCAGCATTTTATTATGGTGATCCCCTGGGCGAAATGCGCCTGGTAAGCAGAGTTTTTGAAATGTAAGGCCTTTGAATAAGACAAAAGGCTGCCTCATCGCTAACTTTGCAACAGTGCCCTCGCGATGACATCGCCCAGCGGCTGGCCATCATCCTGTGCATCGACCAGGGCGCCCCCGATCTCGGCGAAGGATTTCAGGGTGTCACGCACCACCCCCGCTTCGTCTGCGACCTTTGCATGGCAAATACGCTCCGAAGCACGGTAGAGACGGCCGACGATCCGGTCGTGGGTTTCGACCACTGCGTCGGCCAACATCGCCTGCCATTCCGAGACGCAAACAGCCAAGATCGCAAGCCGCCTGTCCTCCGGGAGATCGCGCATGCCGTCGGCATAATACCGTTCACCCTGCCTGCGCAGACGAGTCACCCGATGGGCAGGAACGCCGGCAAGCAGATCCTCGGGGAGATCGATGCGTTGCAGATATTCGAGCCGGTCGAGCAGCCGGTTGGCCGACGAAGAGTTCGAGCCAGGCTCGAACTGGCGCAGCCACACAAAACGGGTCACCCGATCATCAGCCGTCTCCTCGAGCAATGCCAGCAACTGTTCTCGGATCGACATAGGCAGCCGACTGGCGATCCTCGTCTCGATGCGTCGCTCGGCATCGACGAGAGCCGCGGCACAAAGCCGCTCGATCGTGGATGTCGCGGGAAGGACAGTGCGGGTGCGTCGGCACTCGGCTACGAAGCGACGGGCGATATCCTCGTTCGACACCGCCATCTCGGCTTCTCGGAACAACCATTCCTTCAGCTCGCTCGCACCACGTCCGGAGAAGGTGCGGAAGCCGTAGAGCCCCCGTAACTCGGCAAGATGCTCGTGCCGTGTTTCCTCGCGGGCAGCATAGTCTACGAGATCGTCGGCACCCAGGCCAAGCTGCGCTCCGATAAATTCGATGACCTCTGCAGGGATCAGTTCGCCTGGAGCCAGCACCCGGCCGGGATAGCGCAGGACACACAATTGCAGGGCGAAGCCGAACCTGTTGTGAGCGCGCCGACGCAGCCTGATATGCCCAAGGTCTTCATCACTCAGCGTATAGTGCTTGAGCAAATCCGTCTGTGAAGTCGGCAAGCGCAACAGCGCGTCTTTCTGCCGATCGGTTAGAGTGACGCGACGCGGCATACATGTTCCTTTTTCAAAATCTGATAGCGTTCAAGACGCTTTGTTTATGAAGCTGGTTGAGATACATTTCCAGAGGTCAATGCAATCGTGGCCGAAGCGCCGCCTCAAACCAACGTTTGTGATACATGCTGATCGGATATGCCCGCGTCTCCAAAGCCGATGGCTCGCAGTCTCTCGACCTGCAGCACGACGCCTTGCGCGCCGCAGGTGTCGAACGGTACAATATCTATGATGATCTTGCTTCCGGCGGTCGTGATGATCGCCCTGGCTTGACTGCCTGCCTCAAGTCATTGCGTGACGGCGATGTGCTGGTGGTCTGGAAGCTCGATCGCCTCGGACGATCGCTTGCCCATCTGGTCAACACGGTGAAGGAGCTGTCAGACCGCAAGATCGGCCTGCGGGTTCTGACTGGAAAGGGCGCTCAGATCGACACCACGACTGCGTCCGGTCGCATGGTGTTCGGAATCTTCGCCACCTTGGCCGAGTTCGAGCGGGATCTGATCCGAGAGCGCACCATGGCGGGTCTCGCCTCCGCGAGAGCGCGCGGTCGCAAGGGCGGACGAAAATTCGCGCTCACCAAAGCTCAGGTGCGTCTCGCGCAAGCCGCCATGGCCCAGCGCGATACTTCAGTTTCCGATCTCTGCAAGGAACTCGGCATCGAGCGCGTCACTCTCTACCGATATGTCGGTCCCAAAGGCGAGCTCAGAGACCATGGAAAGCATGTTCTCGGACTTACGTAGCAACTCGTTTCTTTTCGCAGGTTGAGCCACCTCCGCGCTTCATCAGAAAACTGAAGGAACCTCCATTGAATCGAACTAATATTTTTTTTGGTGAATCGCATTCTGACTGGTTGCCTGTCAGAGGCGGAGAATCTGGTGATTTTGTTTTTCGACGTGGTGACGGGCATGCCTTCGCGAAAATCGCACCTGCTTCCCGCCGCGGTGAGCTCGCTGGAGAGCGTGACCGCCTCATTTGGCTCAAAGGTCGAGGTGTGGCTTGCCCCGAGGTGATCAACTGGCAGGAGGAACAGGAGGGTGCATGCTTGGTGATAACGGCAATTCCGGGAGTACCGGCGGCTGATCTGTCTGGAGCGGATTTGCTCAAAGCGTGGCCGTCAATGGGGCAGCAACTTGGCGCTGTTCACAGCCTATCGGTTGATCAATGTCCGTTTGAGCGCAGGCTGTCGCGAATGTTCGGACGCGCCGTTGATGTGGTGTCCCGCAATGCCGTCAATCCCGACTTCTTACCGGACGAGGACAAGAGTACGCCGCAGCTCGATCTTTTGGCTCGTGTCGAACGAGAGCTACCGGTGCGGCTCGACCAAGAGCGCACCGATATGGTTGTTTGCCATGGTGATCCCTGCATGCCGAACTTCATGGTGGACCCTAAAACTCTTCAATGCACGGGTCTGATCGACCTTGGGCGGCTCGGAACAGCAGATCGCTATGCCGATTTGGCACTCATGATTGCTAACGCCGAAGAGAACTGGGCAGCGCCAGATGAAGCAGAGCGCGCCTTCGCTGTCCTATTCAATGTATTGGGGATCGAAGCCCCCGACCGCGAACGCCTTGCCTTCTATCTGCGATTGGACCCTCTGACTTGGGGTTGATGTTCATGCCGCCTGTTTTTCCTGCTCATTGGCACGTTTCGCAACCTGTTCTCATTGCGGACACCTTTTCCAGCCTCGTTTGGAAAGTTTCATTGCCAGACGGGACTCCTGCAATCGTCAAGGGATTGAAACCTATAGAAGACATTGCTGATGAACTGCGCGGGGCCGACTATCTGGTATGGCGCAATGGGAGGGGAGCAGTCCGGTTGCTCGGTCGTGAGAACAATCTGATGTTGCTCGAATATGCCGGGGAGCGAATGCTCTCTCACATCGTTGCCGAGCACGGCGACTACCAGGCGACCGAAATTGCAGCGGAACTAATGGCGAAGCTGTATGCCGCATCTGAGGAACCCCTGCCTTCTGCCCTTCTCCCGATCCGGGATCGCTTTGCAGCTTTGTTTCAGCGGGCGCGCGATGATCAAAACGCAGGTTGTCAAACTGACTACGTCCACGCGGCGATTATAGCCGATCAAATGATGAGCAATGCCTCGGAACTGCGTGGGCTACATGGCGATCTGCATCATGAAAACATCATGTTCTCCAGTCGCGGCTGGCTGGTGATAGATCCCGTCGGTCTGGTCGGTGAAGTGGGCTTTGGCGCCGCCAATATGTTCTACGATCCGGCTGACAGAGACGACCTTTGTCTCGATCCTAGACGCATTGCACAGATGGCGGACGCATTCTCTCGTGCGCTGGACGTCGATCCGCGTCGCCTGCTCGACCAGGCGTACGCTTATGGGTGCCTTTCCGCAGCTTGGAACGCGGATGGAGAAGAGGAGCAACGCGATCTAGCTATCGCGGCCGCGATCAAGCAGGTGCGACAGACGTCATACTAGATATCAAGCGACTTCTCCTATCCCCTGGGAACACATCAATCTTACCGGAGAATATCGTTGGCCAAAGCCTTAGCGTAGGATTTCGCCCTCTCCCGCAAACGACCCCATCCTTGATCACCTGAAGCACAAAGCCGAAACCAGCGGGACCAGGGCGTTACCCGAAAGCCGGGCGCCACCGGCTGAGCTGCTCCTGGGTCTGTTTGACTGACGAGCCTGAAGGCCAACGATACCAATCAAAATGCTGCGTTCACAGCGCCGCGGCAGGGATCCGCCGTGCTGGTTGTCGGAAAAGGAGCCGCTAGTGGGAAAGAGGAGGGTAAATTTTCAGCGTTGCTGGCTCCCCGTCAGCCGGATTGGGTTGCATCGCAGGGGTGTCGAAAGAGTCAACTGCGGTCCAAAGCTGTTGGACTTGGGTGAAAAGGGCGTTTATTCTTCCTATACGTCGATCGATTGAATGAAGGACATATACAATCATTTCTCCGACATTTGGTTATGGAGCGAAAAGTTTCAATATCTTATCAAAACCAGGCAATCAATGCGATTAAGTTTTATTACGAACGTGTTTTGGGTGGACAACGGAAAACATATTTCATCGAAAGACCAAAAAAAGAAAAAACACTTCCTGTTGTGATGAGTGAAGAAGAAACCATTCGGGTACTACGCGCTATTGAAAACGTGAAACACAAGGCTATTCTGATGACTATTTATTCGGCAGGTTTGCGCATTTCTGAATGTATAAACCTGAAAATAAAAGACATTGACTCCAAGCGCATGCAAATTCGTATAGAACAGTCAAAAGGAAAAAGAGATCGTTATACCATTTTATCTGAGAAAACATTAATTATTTTAAGAACATACTTTATGGAATATAAACCAAAAGATTATTTATTTGAAGGTCAAAAAGGTGGCGCATACTCAAGCCGAAGTATTCAAAACATTTTTAAAGCAGCTGTTTTAAAAGCAAAGATTCAAAAGGAAGTTACTGTACATACCTTACGACATAGCTTTGCAACGCATTTGCTTGAGAATGGTACGAGTTTACGTTATATTCAATCGTTGTTAGGTCATTCAAGCAGTAAAACAACTGAGGTTTATACACATATTACCACCAAGGGAATGGAACAATTAAAAAGTCCGATGGATTTGTTAGATATATAGAAAGGATTTGTATATTTGAGCAAAACTTAACAAAAAGCACTATGAATATAAATCCTTTTGAGAGAGTAGAAACGAACGGTAAACGGTTGAAAACGGATTTGTCACTGATAATGAAAGGTTTAGCAAAATAAGATATAGTGGATATATACGCCATTTGGCGTATAGCCACTTGTTATGTGCCATTTTTGAATGACAATGCGAATAGATACAGACAAACAAATGAATTTACTTAGTGATAAGAACGTTGCAATAATTGGTGGTGGACCCGTTGGACTGACTATGGCAAAATTATTACAGCAAAACGGCATAGACGTTTCAGTTTACGAAAGAGACAACGACCGAGAGGCAAGAATTTTTGGTGGAACCCTTGACCTACACAAAGGTTCAGGTCAGGAAGCAATGAAAAAAGCGGGATTGTTACAAACTTATTATGACTTAGCCTTACCAATGGGTGTAAATATTGCTGATGAAAAAGGCAATATTTTATCCACAAAAAATGTAAAGCCCGAAAATCGATTTGACAATCCTGAAATAAACAGAAATGACTTAAGGGCTATCTTGTTGAATAGTTTAGAAAACGACACGGTTATTTGGGATAGAAAACTTGTTATGCTTGAACCTGGTAAGAAGAAGTGGACACTAACTTTTGAGAATAAACCGAGTGAAACAGCAGATTTGGTTATTCTTGCCAATGGTGGAATGTCGAAAATAAGGAGCTTTGTTACCGACACGCAAGTTGAAGAAACCGGTACTTTCAACATCCAAGCTGATATTCTTCAACCGGAAATAAACTGTCCCGGATTTTTTCAGCTATGCAACGGCAACCGATTAATGGCGGGACATCAGGGCATTTTATTGTTTGCCAATCCCAATAATAATGGTGCATTGTATTTAGGAATTAGTTTTAAAACGCCCGATGAATGGAAAAATAAAATTCCCTTAGATTTTCAGGACAGAAACAGCGTTGCCGATTTTTTATTGAAAAGATTTTCCAAATGGAGTGAAGTTTACAAACAATTAATACGTTCGGTATCAACATTTCAATGCTTGCCCACAAGGAAATTTCCTTTGAACAATGATTGGAAAAGTAACCGTCCATTACCCATAACAATGATTGGCGATGCTGCTCATTTGATGTCGCCTTTTGCAGGACAGGGTGTAAATACGGGATTATTGGATGCTTTGATATTGTCTGAAAACCTTACAAACGGAGAATTTACAAGTATTGAAAATGCCATCGAAAACTACGAACAACAAATGTTTGTTTATGCAAAAGATACGCAGGACGAATCGACAGAAAACGAAACCGAAATGTTTAGTCCCAATTTTTCGTTTCAAAAATTATTGAATCTATAAACAGTAAGAAAAAACGGCTACTAACAAGCAGTTTTGCAATAGTGGGGCAGAAGTGCAAAATTGAACTTGTGTGCTTCTATCAACTTTTGTACATTAGCTGCCAGTTTAAGATGGGTGCATTTGAGTATGCCCAAAGGAGCCCGCAAGTATGCGCAGGACGAAGCCAGTAGCCGCGCCGATGGTGGCGCGGGTCTATCTGCGCGTCAGCACCGACGCGCAGGACTTGGAACGCCAAGAGGCGATCACTACGGCCGCGAAGGCCGCCGGCTACTACGTCGCCGGCATCTACCGTGAGAAGGCATCCGGCGCACGCGCCGACCGGCCTGAGCTGCTGCGCATGATCGGCGACCTACAGCCCGGCGAGGTGGTCATTGCCGAGAAGATCGACCGCATCAGCCGCCTACCTTTGCCCGAGGCCGAGCGCCTGGTGGCCTCGATACAGGCCAAAGGCGCACGCCTGGCCGTCCCTGGCGTGGTCGATCTATCCGACCTGGCGGCCGAGGCCCAGGGCGTCGCCAAGATCGTGCTGGAAGCCGTGCAGATCATGCTTTTTCGCCTGGCCTTGCAGATGGCCCGCGACGACTACGAGGACAGGCGCGAACGCCAGCGCCAAGGCATTGAGTTGGCCCGCCAGGCCGGGCGGTACAAGGGCCGCCGTGCTGATCCGAAGCGCCGCGCCCAAGTTGTCGCGCTGCGCAAGTCCGGCTACAGCATCAACAAGACCGCCGAGCTGGCCGGGTACAGTGCGGCCCAGGTGAAACGGATATGGGCCGAGGTCAGCCAGGCCGAAGCGAAGCAGCACGGCGCGTTCGTGGAGGACGCATTGACGGAAGCCGATGCCCTGGCCGCTGTCGGCCAGGATGAGCGCCAGGAGGAAAGGGCATGAAGAAGCCGAACCAAGACGACGAGCCGTTTTTCATCACCGAGGAGATTGCGGCCGAAATGATCGCCGGCGGCTATGAGTTCGAGCTGCCGCCCATTCCTTGCACCATCCGCCTACGCGACGTGCTGGAGCGCATGACCGATGCTGAGCTAGCATTGCAGCCGGGCGAGATCGCCGACCAGGAGCGTGAACGCTGCCGGCGCAAGCCGTGTTCAACCTCATGATCTGGTCATGGTATTTTTCATGGCACTGAGCCTGATAGTTCTTGCAAATTGTTGTCACTAAAGGGTTTTGTGTGCTTGTTTACAATCGAGTGGGAGTGACGGGCACTGGCTGGCAATGTCTAGCAACGGCAGGCATTTCGGCTGAGGGTAAAAGAACTTTCCGCTAAGCGATAGACTGTATGTAAACACAGTATTGCAAGGACGCGGAACATGC
>NZ_VPEO01000041.1:0-6843 GCF_013417155.1 Acinetobacter sp. YH16052
CATGAATTGGACAGTGCCTCCGGTAAGATGACCGACACGATCAGGCAATCGGTGAATGCAGCCTTAACTCAGGTTGAAAAAGAACTCAAACAAACGGGATTGGCGCAGCAGAAACCCGCCGTCAATGCGCTGAATCAGGTGGTTACAGCAGCTAATGAATCCGTGAGTGCAATGCGACGTGAAATGTCACGTTATACGTGGAAATCCGCGATTTATATCGCCCTGACAATGGTTGCTGTTATGGGGGGCTGTCTCTGGGGGATGTTTTATTTTATCGACAGTGGTTATGACCGAATTGCAAAAATGCAGCGCATGGAAGCGGTCTGGCAAAAAAAAGCCCCGCTGGCTGATATCTCCACGTGTGACGGAAAACCTTGTGTGAAAGTGGATACAAGGCAGTCATATGGTGATAAAAAAGACACCTATCTGATTATCAAACAATAAAAAAACGGCGCTGAATACGCCGTTTTCCCGTGCAAGTCGTCAAAGTAGCGAGGGGGTTTTGAGCGGTTCGCCCTCATTCAACCTATTCATCTGCTAATGAGCCGGAAGGTTGAAAGATCTTTCAGTTTTTACTGATTAAATATGAGCATATTTAATCCAGCAAGTACTTACCATACTACCCTGGAGACTCACCTTTTAAATATCTATTTAATAAGTAACTAAGAGGCCAACCCTCAGAATCATTCAGTAACAGGCACTTAGATATCATTTCAAAATCATCTGATATATAAGCGGAAACATCACTATCTCCACAAACTTTAAATGATAACTTAAATGAAGCTTCTCTTATCCTATTTATTATTTCGATGCAATCGTCAGGAAAACATATATTTTTTATTTTATTAAAACTATTTAGCCACTGTTTTTCAAACTCATCGCCATCTCTTTTATCTAATGCGTCATCAATATTTATATGTAATAAAAAATCAAAAAATTTAGGTTCGTTAATTATCATTAACAATTCATTTAAGTTATCATTAGACATTACATTAACCCTTGCTTAGTTAGCCATTCTTCAATTAAATTAACCGCTTTTACTGGTGTTACATCTGTTCCTAAAGTATGTGTTCCATTCGGAGATTTCACATCAACCCGAATATCATCCAACTTAGATGGTCTTTAGTTACGGAATTTTCTGGGGTTTCTGGCGTAAAACCCTTAATAATATTATTCCATAGTTATTTCTGTTTTCATATATGGGGTTTTAATGAAGTTATTGTTTTTATTGTTCTTTTTATTTCCATTATCCGTTTTAGCTAGTGATTGTGGGATTAAAGATTTTTCTTTATGTCAGTCTGCTGAGAATGGCGATAGTTTAGCTCAAATGAAAATTGCTGATATGTATTCAGAGGGGGATGGTGTAAAGCAAGATAAGCACATCGCTTTTGAATGGTATCAAAAGGCTGCAAATCAAGGTAATGTAGAAGCTCAGAGTATTTTAGGTTCATTGTATCTTTATGGTACAGGCGTTAATTCTAGTAAACCAATGGCATTGAAGTTTTACAAAATGGCAGCTGATCAGGGTGACATAATAGCTATCATTTCATTAGGTCAAATGTATTTGGTTGGATATGGTGTGAAAAAAGATGAGGTTATGGCTTTCAATTTTTATCAAAAAGCAGCTGAACTAGGCGATGTTTCATCACAAGCAATATTATGTGGTTTTTATCGTAAAGGTATAGGAACTGATCAAAATGATGATTTAGCCTTTGAATGGTGCAAAAAAGCCGCAAATAAAGGAAGTGAATCTGCTCAATACGCTCTTGGTAATATGTATTTGAACGGAGTTGGTGTAAAGCAAGATATTTCTGAGAGTCAATTATGGTTCAAGGAATCTTGTGATAATGGTTTTGATTTTGCCTGTTCTAAAGTAGACAAAAAATAATGCCCCAATGATGTGCTAACAAAATTTTCAAATTAATTATTAGAATGTAATAATTAATTGTATTTGTTATAATGATATAGTAATTGTAAGTTTAATATACAACGAGAATAATATGAAGAAAAAAGTAATTAGATTAGTAAGTCAGATAGATGTGAATGAAACCAAAAGTAGTTTAATTTATGAGCAGAAAATGTCATTAATTTACTTTCTTTTTGGTGGATGGTTTTCTTTTTTCTTCATGAAAAAAAAAGGAAATAGAACTGTTTGTTTTTTGCGTGATATCAATTCTATTGATATTTCATCAACAGTAATGACTGGTAATTTAATTACGGTTAATACAAATGATATTCGTTATGTCCTGGAAGTCAGGAATAAAAAGACATGGGTTGATATTTGCAAAACCCTTCCATCCATACTCCCTAACATTATAATTAATGAAAAAAAATAATTCCATTTAAATTATTACAATTCAAACCGGTGAATAAACATAATAAAATTTACCGGTTTGAAATATGACAAAATTATCTGACGTTTGAATTGCTGTTTTATTGTTTTTTGATTACTTTGTTGTTACCAAATCGGTTTTGACCAATATCACCTTTATAAAATATCATTAAGATTGCGAGTGCTAAATAGGAAAGTATTCCTAGCATTCCTATTACTAATCCTATCGTTCCGAATAAATTACCGCCTATATAGGTGAATGATAATGCAATTATAAAAAATAAATATGGCGTAATGAGAAACCATCCAGAGTAATTTACATCATGTAATCTACGGATAGATACGGTTATTTCTGGAATAAAAATTATTAAATAAAATATTGATGCAATCAATGTAAATCTTTCAATAATTAATAGCAGTATAGGGTTAATTATTATAAATGCGATGTATTCCTGACGAGAAGATCGGTCTTTGAAATTAAAATAATTACGGAAACAATTAAAATAACTATTAAAGAATGAACTCATAAAGTCTTTATCCAATTTGATGATGGTTTTCAGTATGATAATTTTTGCTATTTGATTTTTTAAAAATCTGGTCAATGACTATAATTTAACATAAAGGTGCTTAAGCGTAACGCCATTTAGGCACTCAACCTAAAATTCCCCTCAACCGCTCAAAACTCCCTATCTTCTCCCCGTAAAAAGCCCCATTTTTGTGTTAGTGATTTGTTATCAAAACGGCGGTTTGGGTTTCGCGGTAAAAATGACGTCAACCGGCTATTTTTTCCAGAATTGCCACGGTTTTTTTGTTGGTACTGGTATAACAGGTTCGGGTGTTGTCGGCAGCTTGGATTCGATTAATAGCATTGCTTGTTTTAGGCTGTCTATATGTGACTGTTGAGCTGTAACGAGTTGTCTCAGGTGTTCAACTTCCTGTTCTAGTTGCTTTGTTTTATTGGTTTCACTTGTTCCGTTAGGTGTTGCATGTTGTTCATTTATTACAGTGTCACTCTGTTCATGATGAACAGACTTGAATGCGCCAAAAACTCGTAAAAGCTCTGATGTATCTATCTTTTTTATTCCATTCTCATCTGTACATATGGACAATTTTCCGTTTGATATGTAACGGTGAACAGTTGTTCTACTTTTTTTCGTTAATCGTGAAGCTTCACTGATCGATACCAGAGCCATTATTCATCCTCAAATTGATATTTTTATTTGATTATCTTGTGTAAATTGAAAATGTAGCGCGTTAGCTGTTCGACCTTTTTTTACAATATCAACCGTTACCATTAGGTCACTCTTATCATTTAATTCCTTTATGGCGGGTTTTATTACAAACTTATTAAGCTCTGAGAATTTTGAATATTTGTTATCTATTCCCATCATTGAGCGGAAATCATCAACATTGATTAGTCTATCTCCAGTGGCTTTAAATTGCATTAATAGCTCATAAATCCTAATGCTATATGTTCTTTTAAGAGCTGACACATTTTTAACTGCAATACTGGTGAATTGTCCTTTTAACTGAGTTAGGTATGGCATTATTGAGTCAGAAAAAGTTAACTCTATTCGACCTTCCCCTCCAAAATATTTTGCTTTTTGTTGAATCCATCGGATCTCTTCTTTTTTATTTTTCCAATGTATCTGTATCCATCTTTCCGCTAATTTATCTACTGCATCTTGTAAATGTCTCTCTGCATTACCTGTACCCATATTAGGAAAAGCTAGATAAAACTCTTCGGCTGTTAACTCAAAGGTTTTCTCAGGGGACTCATCTTTGGGATTCAACTTACCAATACACATTAATAAAACCCGCTGTTCCTGCAAAGTTAGTTTATAACTAGCTTCAATTAGAGCATTTGATTTGTAGGCTACTAGGTTATTCATCAAAGACCTCCTAATGGTGTTAAATAAATATACACCACTAATACCATTAATGGTATGTTTTATTTTAACACCATCAATGCGTGTGGATATTACCGTAAAAAGCACCATCTATTACCGTAAAAAGCACCATCTATTACCGTAAAAAGCACCATCTATTACCGTAAAAAGCACCATCTATGTTGTTGTAAGTTATTGATTACAGCGAGTTTTTTTTACCCGAAAACAAGATAAAAAACAAAAAAACAAGTTAAAAAGGGAAATGCCTGTGAATAACTCAACCAAAGTTGTCAGATACATCACGCTTCGTAATATTTAAAAGGATGTCGCAAACAACGTTTGCTCCTTTTCAGACAAACCTAAAACACCTCAGTAGCTCCCTCGCTTTGCTCGGGCAACTCGTTGAACATTTCTTTTGTCTACGACCATCCAGCCACTGCGCCGCTGTTTTTTCCGTGTCATTGGGTTCGCTTCGCTCACGGCTCAATCAGGAAGGAGCTGTCTGAGCTTCTGAGCCACGTTTTCAGTATTGGGTGATAAATTCCATTATCGAGCCAATAAAACCTCACCACGGACTTCCTGTGGCGTTTTAGAGGGTATTAACACCCTGTTCTAATCTTCCTTTTTTTGATTGAGTAATGCTTGCCCCTTAAATTTCCATTCTTCCCATTTGGGATTGTCACGGGATAATTCATGCAAGCTGACTAATGCCCCCAGTAGTTTTGCGGGGTCATCTACCGGTTTACCCGTTTGACTGTCCACTAACCCTGCCATAATGAGTAATCCCGCCGATTGATAAAGGGCATGGTCACGCGCTTTACGGGCCGCTTTGGCTTCTGCACGCTTCTCTGCTTGAATAAGATTCATCACCTTTGTGCGGGCTTCCTGTGCTTTTTCTGCTGCCCGCTCTGCCTGAATTAACAATGAGAGCGTTTTTATTTCTTGGGCGGTTTTATCCGCTTTATCGTGCAAAATCACCAATAAGCGTTGTGCCTCATTCGGTGATTTTAAACCACGGATAGTTTGCACTCTGTCTGCCACCCATTTAGCCTGTTTTTCGTTTTTCATCTTTACCACTCATGCAGCTTTTAGAATGAAATAATTATGCTCATGATTGGCAACTCAGGTCAAATTCCACTACAATCCCTATCATCTTTTTATTGATAGGGCGCACTTAGACGTTTCTTCACTTCATTCAGAAACGGTGCGCGCTTGCAGCGGGCGAAAACAGCATGGCATCTTATCATCTCAGCGTTAAAACCGGCGGGAAAGGCAAAGCCACTTCCCATGCCGATTATATTGCGCGTGAGGGAAAATATGCCCGTGAAAAAGACAACGACCTTGAGCATCAAGAGTCCGGCAATATGCCCGCATGGGCAGCGCATAAACCGTCCGAGTTTTGGAAAGCCGCGGACACGTTTGAACGTGCCAACGGCTGTACCTACCGCGAAATTGAAATTGCCCTGCCGCGTGAATTGACACCCGCACAACGCCTTGAGCTTGTTCGTGATTTTATTCAACAGGAAATTGGCGACCGGCACGCCTATCAATTTGCCATTCATAACCCCAGAGCGGCGATTGAAGGCGGTGAACAACCGCATGCGCATATTATGTTCTCTGAACGGCTTAATGACGGTATCGAGCGTGACCCGCAGTTGTATTTTAAACGGGCTAACACGAAAAACCCTGAACGGGGCGGCGCAAAAAAATCTCGTTTTGGCGAAACGCCGACCGAACGCAAGGCATACCTTATCGCCCAGCGAGAACGCTGGGCTGACTTACAGAATAAGTATCTTGAACGGTATCAGCACGCTGACCGCGTTGATGCGCGTTCCCTGAAAGCACAGGGGATTGAGCGTGAGCCGGAGCGACATTTTGGCGCAGGACAGGTCAGGCAGTTTAATACAGCGCAGTTACACGCCCTGATGGAGCGCAGAGAAGCGGAGCGACAGGCTCAGCACTGTCGTGATGAATGTAACTGCGTCATTGATGTCACGACGACATTACGGGAAGCCCTCGCAGAGCGCGATAACGTCACTGAAACACCTAAATGCGAGGTGATGCAAAATGCGACTCAGGGCAGAACGTTTGATTTTGAAAAAGAGTCTGACAAGCTGAACGCACTGGTCAATGATGCCTTGAGTGAGATACAAGACGAGATTGACCTTCAATCCTTGATTAATGACTCGATGGCAGAGTTTCAGAATATTCATCAGGAACTGGTTAAGCAGCAGGAACGCGAGTATTGGGCTGAGCAGCGGCGTCAGCAGGAAAATGAACGACAGCGCCTCGCTGAGCAGAAGCGACAGAAACCGGATGACGGCTGGTCATTTTCACGATAGAGAGAATTTTGTATGAGTGATGAGATTAAAAAAATTGCGGCGCTGATTGGGCATCAGCAAGCGCAGGAAAAGCGTGTGGCGGCGTTGATTGATGAATTTCAGGCAGAATCCGCCAAATTAAGCCGCCAAACAGCACAATTGGCTCAGGTGATCCATGAATTGGACAGTGCCTCCGGTAAGATGACCGACACGATCAGGCAATCGGTGAATGCAGCCTTAACTCAGGTTGAAAAAGAACTCAAACAAACGGGATTGGCGCAGCAGAAACCCGCCGTCAATG
>NZ_VPEO01000042.1:0-6618 GCF_013417155.1 Acinetobacter sp. YH16052
TTCAAGTTGTTGCATCAAAGACTTTTCTCTTTGATTTGCTAAATCTAACTGATTTTTGAGTAAAGAAATTTGATCTTTTAATACATTTTCAATTTCAGACTGAACGTGTACCTGTACATCCTTCTGGACTTGTTCAGTACGTGTACTGGACTGAACACTGACTGGATTGCCATAAACTCTGATAAGTTCCGATAAGTCTATAAGTCCATCATGATCTCTTGATAATTCACCACTTTTTATAGATTCATAGATTGTTGTTCTTGATTTTTTAAAAGCTTTACTTGCGTCCATTATGCTAAATTTTGTTTTGTTCAATGTAATCCCTCAGCGCGTGTTTAAGCATGTTCATCTGAACATCTTAGCTGAACATATATCTTATTTTGAATTAAATCGTACTTTTCTAGGTATAGCAGCAATTTTTCAAACTTTTTGTTCAATAGTAAAGTCGATATTGAATTCTGCTAGTTTTTCAATCCATCTATTACCTTCGTTATTTTTAAAATCAATTTTTATTCTTTCTACTAATTCGTCTGTAGTCTCACCAGATTCTTTGAATCTCAAGCTCAATTCTTCACTTTGAATTATCGTTAAATAAACCATTTTTGCAGTTATTTTATTTTGCTCTTGGTTACTACCAGTTTCACTTTGTTGATTAGCTCCAATAGTTTTCTTTTTTCTAACTATAAAATTAACATGACTAGCTTTGCGTCCTTCTTTCTTGACTGCTTTAAACTCAATAGTAAGTTCTGTTTTAGAGTTAATGTCATCAATGTGGGGTTTAAGAATAGTACTTTTGAAATCTCTATATTCTGGGTATGAATTTTCTGCCAGACCTAAAGCACTTTTTAATTCTTTGATGGATACATCGAAATTAGACCGAAATTCATTTTGTACCAAGAATGGGTAAAGTTTTAAACCGTGACCATGTAAGGCAACAGCCGATTTAACTTTAAATTTTGTATACGAATTTTGTTTATTAAAAACATACATAATGTATAGGGCAAAATGCGTGAAAGAAATATAAAAACATCCATCCTTGTATGAGCATGTACTAATGAGTCTTGTTCGAATATCTCGATCTTTTCCAGGATGATAAAAAACTACACTGTGGTCGTAGAGAGCATCTACTACTCGGTTTAAGGCTACATAAGCACTGCTTGGCTTTAAGCCCGTCAATTCAGCATATTCTTTAGCTGTTACAGTGAATTCTGTTGTTTCATTGGGATCTGATGCTAGCCGAACTTTAGGGCTAAAAAAGAATAGCAATTTTAGAATATCGTCTTTTGGTGATTTCTCATGCTTCAATTGCCAGAAAATATTTTGAAAGACAGCATAGTCTTTTGGATAACGTTTGGCAGGTGCTGAAAGAGGAAAAAGAGATTTGTCATGTTCCTCAAAATTTTTAATTTTCTTTAATGATACAGCCATCTAAAATCACTATTCTTCTATTATGTGGTGGTATTTTCAATGCTACTTACCCCCACTTATTAAGTCAAGCATATCTTGATTACCACCTAACATTTCGCCCCCACTAACCTAACATTTCGCCCCCACTAACCTAACATTTCGCCCCCACTAACCTAACATTTCGCCCCCACTTAAAGTCAAAAACCTAACATTTCGCCCCCACTTAAAGTCAAAAACCTAACATTTCGCCCCCACTTTAGTGTCTGAAACACTGATATAGCAATACATTGAGACTGGCCGTAAAGCTTTTTAAAAGCTTTTTAAAAGCTATTAAAAGCTTTTAATAAAGCTTTTAAAATTAGTAAATGAAAAAATAAATGAAAAATTGCCCTTGGTTTTCGCTACGCTCAAACTCTATTGAATCTCGCTTTCGCTCGATTCGTGGGGCAATTTTTAGTTAATATTCTTGTTACTTTAAGAAAAGGCAAAAGCAACTCGGAATTCGCTTCGCTCATAAGTTTTTTATGCTCGCTTCGCTCGGTCTAGGTGCAAAGATCAGCATGTGATCTACTTTCAATTTGTTGAAGCAAATATTTTAAAAAGCAGTTTTTCAGGGAGTCTAGGCGCAAATTTTCGTTGTGTCGCTCGTAGACACTCGCTAAAGAGGATCTGAGATGAGCAAAGATAAAAAAGATGAAGATTTGGTTTCTCTCTCGATGAAGAACTTCAACAAACCACGATGGTTTAGAGCCAATGAAGATGGTGTCTTTTGTGAAGTAACTTGGGAGGAGTTCTTTAAAAACCATGATGACCCAACAGGGTTAGAAGATTTTATGACAGATCGAGAGCAAGATACACCAAGAGATGTGGATTTATAGCGCATGGTTTGCTGTATTTGGCGTTTTATTGGTCATTCCTATTCTACCTATAGGTTTTAGTTTAAAGTGCCTTAAAACGCAAATGGTGAGCATTTAGACAACCCACCTCGTTTCGATATTCTGTTGGCAAGAATATCCGAGGGGGTCTAAAAAATGCTTATAACGTATGCACCGTAAAATTTTGTCGAAGTGCCGATTGCCAACCAACCAACACCAAACTTTAAAACGCTAATTTTATTCATAAAATCAGAAAATATTTATCCTATGGTGGATAACAACCTCGAAAAACTATGTCTTCAGAAGTTTAGTTTAGTCCGAGCGACCAACTCGAACAGCAGGGGAGACCAATCCCCATTTAACCTTTTTGATTTCCCTGTGACATTAAATTCACAGCCTTCAAGCACTTTTACCATGCAAGAAGTAACACACTCAACTACAGTCCCCTGTAGCCTCAACATCACTCTTTCGCAAAACCACGATTCCCTTAACAAGTCATTTCTGACAACGGTAGCTATGGTTTTTTAACCAACTTTTGATAAAACAACTCAAAAGAAAATTCTTATTGATTATCAATTTTACCTGTAATTATAGATTACTATCTATTTTACAAATAAAAACAACAACTTATTCAGAATTATTACAGTACAACTTCGGCAAAAATCTGCCTTATATGCGCTACTAAAGATCGCTCCAACACATCTATGTCGATAACTAAAAATTTAGTTATTCAAAAACTTAGGTGACAAAACCTAATGACATAAAAGTGCGTCCCAAGTTATCTATTGAAGTCTTAACAAGCAGTACGTTCATCCACTAATTTTCTAAACCTTTTCCTTGCTTTTCGGTACGCAGTTCCAAAATACCGATTCCGCAGCTTAAAAAATATCATCATGGGTAGAACACTTACTTAGCACAGTCGATGAGGATCTCTCCCCACCTTTAACACGTTTAAGCTATACATCGACCTTTCGAGCCAAAATGGAATGTCATCACGACAAATTCACCACCTGACCCAAAAGTGCCACTCTCGCCAGCTTTCACCTTGATCGCCTGTACCCTCTCGAATACCGCAGAAGCCATCGTGTGTGCCACGCACCTCGCCAAACCATAAAGATTCAGCGAAGAACGGTAGTTATTAACGCTACTCTCCATCTATGGATTTCACTCACTATTTCTTCAAAAGCAGGATTTCAGCCCTTTCAGCCTAGAATGGGGTTTAACCCATTCGCCACCTTTCGGTGATTCCGTTTCCTTGTCGCCCAACTTCAAGAACCAACAATGAAGTGGATTGAGTAGAATTTGAGGGTAGGCAAAAGCCACCCCTCATCAGCCCTCATCAAAGCGTACCGAGCTACGTTTCCGCAGCAGTCCGCTTCGTCAAGCAGTTTTCAGGCTGTCAACCTTTCCACTGTGAGCTGTTGAAAATCAAAATTTTTAGTGTGCCTAACGGCACACTAAAAAACGGTTAGGTCTTTTAGGTGCGTTGGTCAGACACACTTCACAACTGATGAGAAAATCATAATGCACAAAAAATATGCTGTCTAGGTGCGTTCGCATGGAACTACTTATTACCCTCTTACAAACACCGTCTAGAAGTCCTTAAAACTTGCTTCGCAAGTTCACCATAGCTTCGCTATGGAAAAAGCAAAAAACAGCTAAAAACCAAAAATCCTTTTACTCGATTACAATGCTAGTTTTTGATCAAAAAACAGCGTATTTTGTGAATTAACCCTTGATAACAATGATTGGAAATATTTTGGATGATAATTTTTAGTCCACACACAAAATTTACAATGCAACGGCTCGCTGACCATGTTGCCAATGGCGCATATTTTTATTTCAGCTTTGAGTACGACAGTTCTAAGAAATCCATTGAATCCGTTTTGGATAAGATGACAGAGCGTTATGAGTTGGGTATTTCACCAAGACAGCGTTCTTACCGCCTAGAAAAGGGTCATCCTATTTGCACGATGATCGTGCAAAGAGATGTCTTTAATGAAAATAAATGGTTTCTGTATTGCTTATTCACTACGCCTACAAGTAGAGATTTCAATACTTTCAACGGTATTGAGATTAATAAACTTGCCAAAGAGTCGGAGCGTTTGAAGATTCAGACTCTTAAAGAGAAGTACAAAGGCTTTAAGTGGGATCTTGATTCGATCTCAGCAGAAAAGACCTTGATTGCAGACTACTTCAAAGATAATGAGCCAAAACAATTTGTCTTAAAAAATCCAATTGCTGTCAAACCTACTGCCCTGGTGACTATGGAGCTTTTTAGAGATACGCATAAGACTTATAAACAGCTCATCTTGGGTGATGAAAAAGACTACAAAGACAGAGTAAGGGCTTATACGTGGACTTGGCGATATACAAAGCAAAGTATTGAAAAAATTAAAACTAAATTTACTGATTCTATTAATAAATTGGCTAGTCAAAAAAATAGTTCTCTAGCAGAGAAGAACCGAGCCGACATTAAAAATCTATTCCTGATGGTTGAAACATGGTCTGTTTTCAAAGCAAGCCGTTCCCAAGCAGGGCAGATTATCCATTTTGCACAGCGTTTTTTAAAGTACAGGTCTAAGAAGCAGAAAACATGGATGCAGATGGAAATTGCTACACCACACTTGACCTATCTACCCCGATTGCCGACCTATGCGGATACGATCCATGAATATAATTACAGACGTAATCTTTTTGATGAATATGGTGTGGAAGTGCCTTTGAAACTCATTAAAGACTACTATGGTGGTGGCTATTACAACATACCGATTCAAGCCTATGTAGCTAAAGAATTAGAAATGCGTGAGAATGGCAAAGCCATTGCTCAAAAAGCGGATGAGCTTTACTTACAAGTGCTTGAAAATGAGTAAATCCGCTAAGAGAAGCTATTAAATACGGACTTTGAATAGGTTCTAACATGCAATGTTATTCCTAAGTAGAAATGTCCTACCTTAAAACCAAATAGAAATGTCCTATACCGACATTTCCAAGTCAAGCACAGGATTCAGATTTCGTTTTTGAATTGCTGTTTTCTGTGCACGTCTACGTGGCATAGCTTGAGAACGATTCCGTTTGTTTTGCTGTTCTAATTCTTCATGCTGTTGTTGAATATGGGCCAATACAGAACCCAAACGTTTATTCTCAACAATCTCTCGCTGGTTCAGCTGGCTTAATTTGTCGAAGATGCTGTAATTGATTTTTCTACCCTGATATTCAATTGCAACTGTACCATCCGGGTATTCAAGGAACTCAAGATACTTGCCAATCAATCTTTGGTTTTCTTCCGTGTTTTCCAGGAGATATACGCATTTATCATAAGTAATGGTCAGGCTGTTCGTGACTCTGCGGGGTTCACGCCAGGTAAAAATATCATCTAATTCTTCGGCTGTTTCAGTGACAGTCCGGTGTAGATCCTTGGGATTAAAGGCCATCTTGGCAAACTTCTGATTGAATTGCTCAATGAAGCAGGGTAGCCAGGCATTCGCTTGTTCAATCGAACAGATGCCTTCCAGGCGCATTTCTTTGATCAGACGGTCCTGAAGCGTTCTATTGGCTCGTTCTACACGGCCTTTGGCCTGTGGTGAATTAGCGAAGATGATATCGATATTGAGGGTACTGAGCACGCGTCCAAACTGGGTAATCTTGGTGTCTTTCTTACTGCTTTGATTCACCCTAAAGACTGAATGTTTGTCGCTGTAAAACGCTAAAGGCTTACCGTGCTGTTCGACATACAGGCGTGTCGAAATCATATAGTCAAAGGCTGATTCTGATTCACAGAAGCGTAAATGCTGCAATTTGCCTGTGGCATCATCGATAAATACCAGCAGACAGCATTTAGCAGCGCGTCCTTCAAACCAGTCATGGTGTGAGCCATCAATTTGGATCAGTTCACCATAACAGTCCCGGTTATAACGAGGCTGATACGGGCGTTTCAGGCGTTTGGAGCGAGGAATCCATAAATTAGCTGCAATCATCCAGGAACGTAGTGTTTCCACCGAGATGTCGAATCCATGAATGGTAGTGAGCTTTTCATGCGCTAAAGTGGGTCCGAAACCATGCAGTTGATCCGAAACAATATTGAGGCACTTGAGTCTGAGTTCTTCAGGAAGCCTGGAGTTGCTGATTTGACCACGTGCAGCATGGGCTAATGCAACTGGGCCTTGAGCTTTGTATTTCTGCAGTAAGCGTCTGATCTGACGTTCTGAAATATGAAGTAGCTGAGCAGCCTGGGATTGAGTTATGCGTTGATCGCAGATTTCCTGCAAGACCGACAATCGTTTAAGTTCTTTATCCGACATAGACACCAACATATCAAACCGTCCGCTTCGATAAT
>NZ_VPEO01000043.1:0-6607 GCF_013417155.1 Acinetobacter sp. YH16052
CTTTTTCTACGACACAAACGGACAAATCGTTTAAGTTGTTTTCAATTGCAAGTTGACGGATTTTGATCGCAGCAGAAAGACCCGCAGGGCCTGCGCCTACGATGACGACGTCAAACTCCATCGATTCTCTTGTTATATCTTCCATAATATAAAATCCAATTTCGCTATACGATATTTATAGCATTATCTAAATCGGTTATGAAGCTTATTTTTGATCTTTTTATTTGGAATAGGAATTTATCTTTTTTAAATCTTATCTATTTCGCAGCATTAAAAAGGTTTGCTGAGAATTCTGGATAAAGGAAGAAGATGTGTAGATTGGGTATTCAATAAAAGAGCGACTTAATGTCGCTCTGATAATTAATTTTTTTATATGTTATTGAGATTCATTGCAATATTATTCACCATGTGAATCAGACGCGGCCCAATTTCATTTTCCAGTTTTTCCTGATTTAACAGATAACTTGGAGCACCACAGTTAAACGTTAATATCCCGTGTTTAGGGTGAACCAATGGAACTGCCACGGAATTCACATCCTTAGCCCAGTCACCTAGAGACAGACAATAGCCATAATCCTGATAATCACGGATTGCACGTTCCAGATTACGCTTGATGGTTGGCCACTGATCTTCGTTTCTTTTCTTGATCGCGTCAAATAAATATTCGCGTTCTTTTACATCCATTGCTGCCAGACAGGCACGTCCCATGGCACTGCTATGAATCGGTAAAGTCGAACCGACAGGGCGGCGCATGGTCAGCGTCGATTCTGTATGTACCACTTCCAGATAAATCATGCTCAAACGGTCACGGGTAGCCATTGCCACAGGGGCTTGGGAATAGCGTGACATTTCTTCCATAAACGGATAAGCCTGAGTCCGCGCAGAAATATTACTCAAAGCTGCATAGCCCAAAGCCAATACGCCAACATCCAACAGATACTTCGTGGTATTTGGTAGTTGTTTTAAATAACCTAAAGAAACCAGGGTGCTGGTAATACGGGCTACAGTCGGCTTAGGTAAATTGGTTAATTGTGCAATTTCCTGATTACCAAGTAATTGATTGGTCGCTGAAAAGCAACGCAAGATTTCCAATCCACGCGCAATAGACGCAATAAATTGAGGATTATTTTCTCTATGAATATGTGAAATCGGATCTAAACGGATTTCATCAAAGTTGGGAATTTCACCAGTTTTATTTTTTGTCATGGTCAGGGCAATTAAAGTTAAATTAATGAATATGATAGCAACATAATTTCACGATACAAAATAAAACACTTCTACAAAAGATAAAATATAGGAAAAAGTGCCGAAATTATTTGTGGTCGAAAAGAATCCTGTTACCCAAGTTTAAAGACGATAAAAAAATCATCTAGTTTTTTAGGTTTAATACGTAGCCAACACATTTAAAAAGTTTCGATTTCTCCGAAAGAGTCAGTGATCGATAAGTATTACAGCAAGAAAAAAGGTTTAATCATCTATTGAAAATACTGATAAATAAAACAATCATTCATTAAAATATTTCGTATCGTGAAATTAAATATTAAACACAAATTAACTGGAATACCAGAAAAATTTCATTTTTTAGTTAAAATATAAAATTTTTAATAATTTCACTTGCTCAAAATGATTTTATATGATTATTTATTTCGTAATACGAAACAAAAATAAGGGTAAAGGAATTTACCTAAATTATATCCATGGAGATTCATATGATTCGTGATCCGGAAATGCTCGACCAACTTCTGTCAACGATTCGCGATTTTGTAAAAAATGAACTGGTGCCTCTTGAGCATGAAGTAGAAGAGAACAACGCCATTCCTGAACATATTGTGGAACAGATGAAAGAGCTGGGCTTGTTTGGCCTGACGATTCCAGAAGAATATGGTGGTTTAGGCATTACCATGGAAGAAGAAATTCTGGTCGCGATGGAGTTAGGTCATACATCAGCTGCATTCCGCTCTTTAATTGGTACTAACAACGGCATTGGCTCAAGTGGCATCATTATCGACGGTACAGAAGAACAAAAACAGAAATATTTACCGCGTTATGCAACGGGCGAAATTATTGGTTCATTCTGTTTGACCGAACCGGATTCCGGCTCAGACGCTGCTGCTTTAAAAACCAGTGCAGTCAAAGACGGCGATTATTATATTTTAAACGGAACTAAACGCTTTATCACCAATGCACCACGTGCCACGACATTTACCGTGATGGCACGTACCAATCAAGAGATTAAAGGTGCGAGCGGTATTTCAGCATTTCTAGTCGAAGCAGGCACACCTGGTTTAAGCCTAGGGAAAATTGACAAAAAAATGGGCCAACATGGTTCCTATACCTGTGATGTAATTTTTGATAACTGTAAAGTACATAAAGATCAGCTGATTGGCGGTGTAGAAGGGATCGGCTTTAAAACAGCAATGCGCGTTCTGGATAAGGGCCGTCTGCACATTGCCGGTTATAGCGTCGGCATGGCTGAGCGCATGCTAGAAGACGCACTTAACTATGCAGTGGAACGCAAACAGTTTGGTCAGCCCATTGCGAATTTCCAGCTAATTCAAGGTATGTTGGCAGACTCCAAAGCCGAGATTTATGCAGCCAAATGTATGGTGCTGGATGCTGCACGTCTGCGTGATGCTGGCCAAAATGTTACGACTGAAGCCTCTTGTGCCAAAATGTTTGCAACTGAAATGTGTGGTCGAGTAGCTGATCGCTGTTTGCAGATTCATGGTGGAGCGGGTTATATCAGTGAATATTCAATTGAACGTTTCTACCGTGATGTGCGTCTGTTCCGTTTATATGAAGGAACCACACAAATCCAGCAAATTATTATTGCGCGTGAAATGATTAAACAAGCAACCGCCTAATCTCATAATTTTAAAATAAGGAAATATTAAAATGACGACAAAAATTAGATTTGATTGGCAAGACCCGTTTTTAATCGAACAGCAACTGACGTCAGAAGAACGCATGATCCGCGATGCGGCGGCAGCGTACTGTCAAGACAAACTGATGCCGCGTGTACTGGAACAGTTCCGTCATGAAAAAACCGATCCCGCTATTTTCCGTGAAATGGGTGAACTCGGCTTGCTTGGCCCAACCATTCCGGAACAGTACGGTGGTGCAGGTTTAAATTATGTCAGTTATGGTCTGATTGCCCGTGAAGTTGAACGTGTTGATTCAGGTTATCGCTCAATGGCCAGCGTACAAAGCTCTCTGGTGATGGTGCCCATTAATGAATTTGGTTCTGAAGAGCAAAAGCAGAAGTATTTACCAAAATTAGCAACCGGTGAATATATTGGTTGCTTTGGCTTGACCGAGCCAGATCATGGATCAGATCCTGGCAGCATGATTACCCGTGCTAAAAAAGTCGAGGGTGGTTACCGTTTAACAGGCGCAAAAATGTGGATTACCAACAGCCCGATTGCTGATGTATTTGTAGTTTGGGCTAAAGAAGTTTCTGCCGAAGGTAATGTCGGTGACATTCGTGGCTTTATTCTAGAAAAAGGCTGGGAAGGGCTTTCTGCTCCAGCGATTCACGGTAAAGTGGGTCTACGTGCCTCGATCACCGGTGAAATTGTAATGGATAACGTCTTTGTTCCAGAAGAAAATGCATTTCCGGAAGTTCGTGGTTTAAAAGGGCCTTTTACTTGCTTGAATAGTGCGCGTTACGGGATTGCCTGGGGTGCCATGGGAGCTGCAGAGTTCTGCTGGCATACCGCACATCAATACACCATGGACCGTAAACAGTTTGGTCGACCACTCGCTGCGAATCAGTTAATTCAGAAAAAACTGGCAGATATGCAAACTGAAATTGCCCTTGGCTTACAGGTGGCTTTACGTTTTGGCCGCATGAAAGATGAGGGCATTGCGTCAGTTGAAGGTACGTCTTTAATTAAGCGTAATAACTGCGGCAAGGCGCTGGATATTGCCCGTTTGGCCCGTGACATGATGGGTGGAAATGGCATTAGCGATGAATTCGGTGTAGCCCGTCATCTGGTTAATCTGGAAGTGGTAAATACCTATGAAGGTACCCATGATGTACATGCCCTGATTTTAGGTCGTGCACAAACCGGAATTGCAGCCTTTTGCAACTAAACCTGACATCAACTTCTAGCCAGCATTGCTGGCTAGATTGTTTTACGGGTTTAAGAATTGTGCTTAATCACATCATTCAATGTATTGCTACGTGATTTCTGCAGAGAAAATTTATCAAGAACTTTGAAAATCATTTTATACCACCTTGCTAAAGCGTGGTAATGATCAGCGAATATTCTATATTTCACCTAAATAATTAAGTGAAATATGCGTTTTAAAAAGGCACAGGAGTGCCGAAAAGTAGAAAGAGCATTATGGATACGATCAGTTCACAACAACACCCAGTGGAAGGTGGAAACGAACCCAAGCAAAGAGTCTGGATTCTGGCCTTTATTTTCTCATTTTTAGCATTACTGGTTGATGGTGCTGATATTGCGTTATTAGCCTACAGTCTGACCAGTCTGACCAGTCTGAAACAAGAGTTTTCATTAAGTAATATGCAGGCCGGTGCCTTAGGGAGCTGGACGCTTGCAGGCATGGCTATCGGCGGTTTTTTTGGTGGCTGGGCTTGTGACCGTTTTGGCCGGGTTCGTGTGATCGTCATTGCCATTGCATTATTTTCTTCATTAACCTTCTGGTTAGGATTCGTAGAAAGTTATGATCAGTTCAAATGGCTGCGCTTTACGTCTGCGATTGGACTAGGTGCTCTATATATTGCCTGTAACACACTCATGGCAGAGTATGTACCCACCAAATATCGCTCTACAGTATTGGCAACGCTTATGACTGGCTGGACTTTAGGCTCGGTGGTCGCAACTGTTCTGGCTGGATGGCTATTGCCTGAATTTGGCTGGCGATACCTCTATTATATTGCCATTATTCCAATTGTACTGGCCTTCGCGATGTACTTCTTGGTGCCTGAGCCGAAAGCCTGGTTAGATGCGCGTCAAGCACGCCTGGATGCAAAAGCCAGTGGCATTGTGCAGGAAAAACCAAAAAATACTTTTAAAATGATTTTTGAAGATGCACTTAGCCGTCGCATGTTTATCCTCTGGTCCTTCAGTACCGCATTTTTACAGTTTGGCTATTATGGAGTCAGCAACTGGCTACCGGCCTATTTAGAGACTGATCTGGGAATCAAGTTTAAAGAAATGACCATGTATATGATCGGAACTTTTCTGATCATGATGTGTACCAAAGTCATTGCCGGTTTTATCGCTGACCGGATTGGCCGCCGTGCGGTATTTGCTTTCGGTACCATGGGTACTGCGATTTTTATCCCTGTGATTGTCTTTGGTAATACGCCAGATAACATTCTCTGGCTGATGTTATTTTTCGGTTTTCTCTATGGTATTCCATACGGTATTAATGCGACTTACATGACAGAAAGCTTCTCCACCAAAGTACGTGGAACAGCAGTAGGTGGTGCATATAACGTGGGCCGACTGGGTGCGGTGTTTGCACCTCTTACGATTGGCTATTTTGCTCAAGGAGGCTCAATTGGTACCGGCTTACTGATTATGGGCATTGCCTATTTTCTTTGCGGCCTGATACCCGCTTTCTTTATTAAAGACCGCTTATTTGATCCACAAAAGGCAGATTAATCTGCACTCGTAATATAGATAGAACATGCTAGGAAGCAATATGATGAATAAAATCACGCAGGATATCGAGACGGTACTTAAGCAAATTCCTGATGGTGCACACATTATGACCAGTGGTTTTGGCCTGGCAGGTCAGCCGGTAGAATTAATCGAAGCATTAATTGACTTTGGTCCTAGAGACTTAACCATTATTAACAACAATGCAGCTTCTGGAGATCGTGGTCTAACCAATCTGCTGTTGTCTGGACTGGTTAAAAAAATGATCTGTTCATTTCCACGGGCCAATAACTCAACCGTCTTTGAAGATCTGTATAAAGCCGGAAAAGTTGAGCTGGAACTGGTGCCACAAGGCAATCTGGCCTGCCGTATTCAGGCAGCCGGTGCAGGCTTAGGAGCTGTTTTTACTCCAACCGGTTTTGGTACCAAAATAGCTGAGGGTAAAGAAACCCGTAATATCAATGGAAAAGATTATGTGTTGGAATATCCGATTCATGCAGATTATGCCTTGGTGTATGCCAATCAGGCAGACCGTTGGGGCAACTTAACCTACCGTAAGGCAGCACGGAATTTTGGTCCAATCATGGCCAAAGCAGCAAAAACCACCATTGCACAAGTCCATCAAGTTGTGGAACTGGGGGAGCTTGATCCAGAGATCATTGTAACGCCAGGGATTTTTGTACAGCATGTGGTCAAAGTTGGAGATATTAAATAATGAATATTCAAAAACGTACACGTGAACAGATTGTGGCCAAAGTTGCACAAGACATTCCAACTGGCTCTTTTGTAAATTTGGGTATTGGTTTGCCGACACGCGTAGCTGGTTATTTAAAACCTGAACAAGAGACCTCTTTCATAAATCATTTTTTGCTCAGTTCCAAGTTGTAGATTCCAGCGATTAAATTGAATCTCAAACCAAGCCTTTTACCTCTATTTCGATAACGCTCAGCAAGGATTTTGAAGGTTTTCAG
>NZ_VPEO01000044.1:0-6552 GCF_013417155.1 Acinetobacter sp. YH16052
TTCTGTCTAATTTAGATATTGAAATTGACCGTGGTGAACTTTGGAACTTGGCAGAAAAAACCGAAAACCGTAAAGATGCCCGAACCGCTAGAGAATGGGTCATTGCCCTACCTGATGAATTAGACGCTGATCAACGTAAGGACTTGGCAAAAGACTTTGCCAGGTCCTTAGTTGATCGCTATGACGTGATCGCAGATTTAGCCATCCATGAACCGAGTAAAGGCGGTAATGATAAAAACCATCACGCTCATATCATGCTCACAACCCGAAAAGCCGAATTGGACGCAGACAATAAACTCACTCTGACCACAAAAACTGATATTGAACTCAGCAACGCCAAACGAAAAAGCCTTGGTATGGGGACAACCCAAGAAGATATTAAGCAAATTAGAGAAACATGGGCAGACTTAGCCAATAAAGCCTTGGAACGTGCAGGCTACCGAGAAAAAATAGATCACCGCAGCTATGCCGATCAGAACAACGGATTACAAGCCACCATCCACGAAGGCACCAAAGTCACTCAATTACGCAGACAAGGCATAGACACTGAAATCAGCCGTTTCAATGACAATGTGAAACAGCAGAATACCCAACAACTTAATCAACAGAAACAGCAGAAAGAGAGCGTTTTACAGCGTGGTTTAAATCGTGTTGATCAAGGTTTTGAGCAATGGCAGAAGAACCAAGAAAGCAAACGCCTAGAACTGGAACGCCAAGCCGAAATACAACGACAGCAAAAACTAGAGCATCAACAAGCCGAGCGAGCCAATCGTAAGGCATCACAAGACTTAGATCAGGGCGGAATGTCATTATGAGTAACCAAAACGATGATTTAGACCTAGACGATCAGTTATATATTCTATTGGCATCTATGAAGGAATACAGGGAAGCCATAGCAGACGATAATAAGCGATTAGAGACGTTTTACAATGAAGTGGCTAGCGGAGTACTTAATAAGGCTGAAAAGTCGCTAGAAAACGCAAATAAGAAGCATACAGGTGCATTGAATAATAGTATTCAGCATTTAAACCAAGTTGCAGCTCAACTAAATGCAAAATTTATCCTATTTTTCGCCAGTACTTTTGTGGCTTTGGTTCTCGTATTGCTTTTGGCTATATTTTTGTATATCCCAAGCCTTGATGAAATCCAACAGCGCAGAGCAGATAAAAAAGCATTAGCAGCATATGCACTTCAAATCAAAGTTGATGATGGAGAAACACTCGTCAGAATCATGACGAAAAATCCGTGTTACTCATTCCAACCAAATAGCGTCAAAGAAAAGACCTATGACTGGTGCCAGATCGACCCTAAAAAATACTAGATGATCGGTACTTTGCTTGGTTTTTCTCATTACTGATCAGATTACAGCAAGCGCAAAGTTGCCCGACTTTGAAACATGGCTAAAGCCATATTTCAAAGAGTCGAACATTAATTCTCTTTGCACTGTGTATTCACACTAGATTGATAACAAACAAATTTTCTACCGTCAGGCTGAGTTATATAAAGATAATCCCCGACGCTGTTGTATACGGAACCATTTGAACCATAGCCATTATTTTCATTTATTTGGTAATAAGTATAACCATTTGAACCGTAAGAACGATCTTCTGTATTGTAATAAGAACTACCATCACTCCCATATGTGAAGTTACCAACATTATTATAAGAAGTAGTACTGTTATTTTGTTTTTTATTAGCATAATTAACTACGGCATCAGCCATAGCATTTAAACCATTTTGAAGTTGCTGATTTCCTTGAGAGTAACTTTGAAAATTAACACTTGGCGGTGGGATATATGTCCAGTCGTATTTATTTGCTAAGGTAGAAGTAGATAAAATAGTAAATGAAAAAAGTAGAATTAGTATTTTCATAATATTCATATTTAAGTAAAAATTAATTAATTTTAATTTGTTATAACTAATATGTATAGCTAGATGTATCGTAAGATGCCGAGTGAATGTCTACGAACGACTGAGCAACATTAAAATTTCGACCTACTTCATTATCAAGCGTAAGCGGACGAAAAAGCTTTATGAGAAATGCAAATTCATTAATGATCCTGAAAAATACTAGATGATCGGTACTTTGCTTGGTTTTTCTCATTGCTAAGCAAATTACAGCAAGCGCAAAGTTGCCCGACTTTGAAACATGGCTTTAGCCATGTTTCAAAGTATCGAGCTAAATTTTAATTAAACACGTTTCAAAGCCATGATATGACGAACCATATCGTTAATATGCTGTTTTGTTTCATTATCTTGAGAGCTTAGCCAAGTTACAACATCTGCATCAAAAGCCTTTGCTTGAGCAGTGGCATGGCGTTCTTGTAATTTTTTCACAAAATTTGGTTTTACTACTGGCGCATTGGTAGGGTCAAAATTTTTATAACGTTCTAATTCATTTTGCATGGTTATACCTCCGCTTTTGATTGTGCGATGGCTCAAAGCCAGTAATGATTCTTGCAACATCACCACGTTCAACCCAAACCACTGTTAGTAGTCTACCACGATTACTCAGACCAATTGATATTAGCCGTTGCTCATCGTAATGACCAAGATCGTCAAAGGAAATCAGCTCTGGATCAAGAAAAACGCTACATACTTCTTCAAAAGTAATTTCACGCCCTCGATAGACTATTTCCATTTTTTTATCGTGCCATTCAAATAGCAGACCGTAATACTCAATCAACGGCATGTTTAGCCTTTTCCTAGATTTACAACTTCTAAAAGTCTACTTAGAGGGTTTTACTTATTCAATAACTCATTAATTTAAATGGGTTCTAACATCTAAATTTCGTATAACAGCCATTATGTAAAATGAAGGTTTATAAATAAAATTAGCCCCCTAATTCTATTTTTCCATGACAGTGTTTATATCTATAACCACTATTACATGGACATGAGGCTGCTCTACGACTAGGAACTGGTACTAAATTCCAATTTTGACGCCATTTTATTCCTAAATTCAACATCATACCTACACCACAATTATATGAAAAATTTCGTATAAATTGATTTGTTTGAATGTTTGTACCTTTTGGTGAAACTTTTATGTCTATACCAGATACTTCAAAGTTAATTTCAGAAATAGTTAGAGGGAATTCTAAGGAATCAGGAGCTTCTATATCAAAATTCTTTTTAAATAATTCTTTATTATTAATGACATAAAATTTAATTGATAGAAAATCTCCATTTTCATATTTAATTTCAATTTCTTTACCACTAGGGGGGCACTTAAAATCAATAGGAGTTCCTATATTTTCCCAGCAGTTATTCCTCATTACTAAACGCTCTTCCTTAGACACACTAAGCATTTCAACATTTAGCAGTAAATAACCACTTTCATCCCTTGTTAAAGAAACTACATCATAATTATCAATTACAAGTGCGCGAGGTGTTTCATAGTAGAAATTTCCCCCTACTACGGTTAATAATTTATTTCTCCGCCATTCAAAATTGCCTTTTACTTTTTCTGAATTAACCTTATTTTTTTTAAACTCTACTAATTGATCATTGGTATAAGCATAATTATCAGCATTTTTATGATGCTGTGTACAAAGAGCAATCATACCCTCTGGTCTGTGATGATTTTCAATACTCCAAGGCGGATCGAAATGATGCCATTCGAGATAAGGGTTTCCACAATTAGGAACAGGACAACCAAATCCTACCTCCTGTCTAAGAGTTTGAATTACTTTTTTAGGGGGCGTCCTATTCATTGATGATCTACCATGTGATTTTTTAAATTGTCTAAAATTAACATAATACACCTTATACGAAATGCTTTTCATTTCTCATTAAATTTCAGTGTCTTATCTTGATGTAAAAAGCCCAACTGTACTCAGTTGGGCTTTTTTAATGATTTGTCACGTTCCACGCCTATTCTTTGATCAATGTTTCACAACTTTGATTAGCTCCATTAAATAATTAAAACCTAGATAATAAGAACCGAGCGAGTGTCTACGAGCGATTGAGCATCATCAAAATTTCGCCCTCGCCTTTTCTCTGATTACAAGCTCCCTTTCGATTTTAAACGGTAGGTACAGAGCATCCCGAATGGGTGCGAACTTTGGAGCTTTTGCTTTTCAAAAAGTATGAGCGAAGCGAATACATTATCAATGCTTTTACTTTTGAATATCACGAACAGTATTAATTAAAAACTGCCCCTCGAAGCGAGGAACGAGCTTCAATAGAGTACGAGCTTTAGCGAGTACCTAGGGCAGTTTTCCACAAGTTTTTATATTTTTTATTTTTAAATATATTTTTAAATATTTTTAAGTTGCTTGAAACGCTTGTACAGCAAGGCTTTCACAGCTAATAAGTACACCAATTCCGACATATAAGTACACCAATTCCGATATTTTAGCCCCAATAAGTACACCAATTCCGACATATAAGTACACTAATTCCGATGATATTGACACGTACATTACAAAGGTGTACAAATACACTTGAATTATAAAAGTGTACAACAATGAAAAATGACTTAGTTGTAAAAGATAATGCGTTGATTAATGCTAGTTATAGTCTTGGTCTTGTCGAACAGCGATTGATTTTATTAGCTATCGTTATTATTCGGGAACATACTCATAACATGCACCTTGACTATATTGCATTCAATAAACCAATTGAGATTACAGCAGAAAGTTATATTAATACGTTTGGTGTAAGCCATAGCACAGCATACGAAACACTAAAGGATGCCTGTAAGTCTTTATTCTCAAGACAGTTTAGCTATCAAGAACCTAGAGAAAAAGGTATTGCTCATAAAACGACTCGCTGGGTGTCTGATATTGCTTATATTGATAATTCTGCAACTATAGAATTTACTTTTGCTCCAGCGGTCTTACCCCTAATCACTTATCTTGAACAACACCTTACAAGCTACGAATTAAAACAAGTTGCCAATCTAACAAGCGGTTATGCTATTCGCCTATACGAACTTTTAATTGCGTGGCGTAGTACTGGGAAGACACCAATTATTGATTTAAATGAATTTCGTTTAAAACTTGGAGTTGGAGATGAAAAATATCAAAGAATGGGGCAATTTAAAGAAAAAGTTTTACATATTGCTATTGAGCAACTTAACAAACATACAGACATTACCGTAACTTATGAGCAACATAAGCAGGGGCGTACAATTACAGGGTTTTCATTCAAGTTTAAGCAAAAAGTACAACCTAAAATTGAAACTAAACGAGATCCCAATACCCCTGATTTTTTCATCAAAATGACCGATTCCCAACGTCATTTATTTGCAAACAAACTGTCTGAAATGCCTGAAATGGGGGCATATTCTCAAGGTACAGAAAGCTATCAGCAGTTTGCTATTCGTATTGCAGACATGCTTTTAGAGCCTGAAAAATTCAGAGAGTTATACCCTTGCTTAAAAAAGGCAGGATTTGGTAATTAAAAAAAAGGAGCTTCAGCTCCTTTTTTTTAATTTTATTCTTTGGCTGGCTGTCCTATCGAATCTAACTGATTAATCAGTTCCGCATTTACTTCTTCGCCCGACTTATTGGCAGTATCTTTACTTTCAAATCGTGATGAATCTTGGAGTTCTTTTTTCATACGTTCACGGTCTTCGTCTGTAATTTCTTGCGGAGCAGGTACTTGTTGCGCTTCTTGGCGTACTTCTTCCACAATCTCAGGAGACGATGCTTGCACTCTTACATGTTCTGGTTCTTCTTTATTTTTGCTGCATGCAGTAAGGGTAATAACTGACATTGTTAATAAAGACATTAAAATTTTATATTTCATAAAGAATATCCAGCTTAATTGTTATTCATCGAAGGTAAATCAAAAAGTATTCTATCCCGATCCTCTATTAAATAATCATTAAGTTCAGCGAGTATTTTTTCTTTGTTGGCTTCATTGGATTGCATTTTTTTAATCAAGTAAGAACCAAGTAAGATTTTACGCCGAGTATCATCCTTGCGTTCTTGCTCTTTCTGCTTTGTTCTTTCTCTTGCTTCAATAGCCTGTTTCTGAGCTTTTAACTGTTTCAGCTTCTCCAACTGGGCTTCAATTTTCTTTTCAATATTTTCAGTTGATTTTGTCATAACGGTTAATTTCGGGATATAGAAAACCACTCAAGCATAAGGCTCTATGAACTAGAGTTCAAGCGAGCTATATGCTATCGTGTTTTTCATGAAATGCGCACTTACGACTTGGATTTCATCCAAGTCAAAGTTTGCGTAAGGGGAATCCCCTTAACCCCAAAAAACTGCTACGCAATTTTTTAAAAGCAAAAGCACCCCAAGGCGACTGCATGGCAATTTATCATTGTTCCACTAAAACGGTTAACCGAAGTTCGGGAAGAACTGCGGTTGCATCGAGTGCCTATCGTGCAGGGGAAAAACTAGAAGATGAACGCACAGGACTGACCCACGACTTTACGAGAAAAGACGGTGTCGCCCATTCTGAAATTCTGTCTAATTTAGATATTGAAATTGACCGTGGTGAACTTTGGAACTTGGCAGAAAAAACCGAAAACCGTAAAGATGCCCGAACCGCTAGAGAATGGGTCATTGCCCTACCTGATGAATTAGACGC
>NZ_VPEO01000045.1:0-6513 GCF_013417155.1 Acinetobacter sp. YH16052
GGTCGGGGCTGACTGACGAGTCGCCGGGCGTCGCCACGGAGCACCTCATCGGGAACTTCGGGATCGGGTTACGACGGCACGCTCATGTCCTCGTCTGTTGTTCCTGCGTCACGATTACGATTCGTTGGACAATGGCGGTCGCAAGGCAGAGGCCGATGATCGCGAGGCCGCTACTTAGCACATAGGGTGATACACCGTGAAGGGCCGACGCGAAGCCCAGGCCCACGTAGACCGTGACACCTGCGGATCCACCGAGCTGGTCTGCGGCTCGCTGTACGCCGGATGCGACTCCGGCATCATCGTCGGTGACCTCGGTCACGGCCGCGTACTGCAATCCAACGAGGCCGAAACCCATTCCTGCGGCGATGAAGAGCATCGCGGGGGTTAGTAGCCAAGCGGGGGCTTCGAGCTGCGCGGCTGCCGCGATCACGATCATGCCTGCCCCTGCGGAACTCAGTCCCACGACGATGCAAGCACGCGCTCCCCAGCGCCCCAAGAGGCGAGGTACGACGGTCACGGCGACGACTAGTGCCACCGCAAGTGGCAGGAGCAGCAATCCGGATTCCAGCGGAGAGAGACCGAGTCCATCCTGTAGATAGAACGTGAACAGCAGAAAGGACGTTGAGAGCGCCGCGCTCAACAGTGCAGTCGCAAGATTTGCTCGCACTCGTGTCCGGTTGCGGAAGAAGGTCAGCGGAACCAGTGGGTTTGCGGCTCGGCGTTCCACCTTGACGAACAATGCAGCGGCGGCTGCCGCTCCCACCAGGGCAGCGATTGATGACCAGGGCACATCCCCATTGCTGTCCCCGGCCTCCACCACTCCGAAAGCGAACAGCAGCGGTGCGCTCGTCAGCAGAATCGATCCGAGAATATCCAACGGTGCGCGCTCCTGTGATCGGTCTCGAGGTAGCAGGGCGACAGAAGCGATCAGCACGAACAGGACGAACGGAACGGCGATGAGGAAGATCCATCGCCAACCGAGATACTCGGTGATGATTCCCGAGAGCACGAACCCCAGCACAAGACCGCAGCTCGCAACCGCAGCCCAGACGCTCAGGGCGCGGGTGCGCGCCCGCCCTTCGGGAAACAACAGGACGATGGTCGCCATCGCAGCGGGCAGGGCGAGGGCTTCCCCTACACCCTGCAACAACCTTGCACCGACGAGTAGCGGAAAGGTCTCCGCGAGGCCCGCCATCAGCGAGGCCGCTCCGAAGATCGCGGTTCCGATGAGCAGAAGGCGGCGGCGGCCGAAGACGTCTCCCAGACGTCCACCAAGCATCAACAGACCACCGCCTGTGATGGTGTAACCAACGACGACCCATGTCAGGCCGCGCGCATCAACGCCCAGATCGTTGCCGATAGAGGGCAGCGCCACGTTGACCACGGTGACGTCGACGGCGATGAGGAATTGCAGGATGGACAGACAAACAAGGACTGCCCAGGAACGAGCGACCGATACTTGCGCAGGCCGCGATGAAGAGGTGCTAAAAGACACAGAGAACTCCGTTGCTCGAATGAAGATCGTGCATGAGTATCATACGGATGCTCGGGTCGAAAGGGAATCCCCAGGCGAGTAACCTGTTTGCGGTGATCCATTAGCTGCAGGAGCAGAAGAGCATACATCTGGAAGCAAAGCCAGGAAAGCGGCCTATGGAGCTGTGCGGCAGCGCTCAGTAGGCAATTTTTCAAAATATTGTTAAGCCTTTTCTGAGCATGGTATTTTTCATGGTATTACCAATTAGCAGGAAAATAAGCCATTGAATATAAAAGATAAAAATGTCTTGTTTACAATAGAGTGGGGGGGGTCAGCCTGCCGCCTTGGGCCGGGTGATGTCGTACTTGCCCGCCGCGAACTCGGTTACCGTCCAGCCCAGCGCGACCACTTAATATGAATATTGCAACCTTAAAAACTGCTGAAATATTTAAAAAACTCCCTCATTTATTTAAGTCTAAGTTTATATTTTTTTTCCTAGGCTTTTGGTTGATGCTAACAGCATTTCACTATGTCGATATTGTACCTAGTGATGATTATTTAATAATCTCAAAAGCCTTGGGAATACTTGCTTTGATCACCTATTTTTTTGAAAGAAAATAGGTATTACCCTTTGAAATCAGTATGTTTACGCAATGCTGTAAATATCCGTTTTGCAGTTTCTTCACGTACTGATTTTGGGTCTCTCAAAATACCGGCAATAAACAGAGTAAAAGCATCGTATGTCGGGAATGTAGAAAGGTCAGATATGTCACTTACACGACTTAAAATAGCACTATATTTGCTGATTTGAGCATCTGTTAAATCGCAGAACATATCTATTGTGTTCGGGTCCCGAGCTTGTGTCGTTAGAGTTTTAGGTTTTGGTTTCTCTTTTACAGTGAACTTAAAGCCGACTACAGAACGCCCCTGCTTTATATTCTCATAGCTGAGGTTAATATCCGTATTTTGATTAATTTCATCTAATGAGGGTTTAATTACCCTTTTTTTTAAATTACTTAAATCTTGATACGACTCAGGTAAGCCAAGCTGTTCAAAAAGATCATTAAGGCTGATTTGAAAACCGCCCATCACCTGATGTTTCTTAGCTAAGTGATAGATGTCTAGTGAGTAGTCTTTCCGGAGCCGTAATACAACCTCTTTTTTATATTTTGTATAAGGATTTAAAGCATCAAACTCCCTAAGAAGAAGAAGGACTTCATCAGTAAAGTAGAGTTCTGAACCCCCTTGCCCTACTTTATAAACAACCTTGTTCAACCATCTTATTTTCACCCGATCCCCATTTTGTGCTGTATATCCGAAAAATCGGGTAAAAAGACGCTCTGACGCTGTTTCTAGTGCTGTGTATGCGGTTGAAAGATCGACATTACACTCACGTGAAAATTCATGAGATGAGATAAAAATAGGTTCATTACTTGATATTTGTGTTGTTCTAGCAAGCGGCGTAGACATGATAAAAAGACGTTTTTCATCAAGGCTCATTCCACGAAAGCATTCAGCAACTCGGTTTTGTAAGACAACCCAATCTTTCGGATAATGTTTCTTTAGATCTACAGCCATATAAACAGCTCAAAAATAATAAATCGGTTTGTTTTTATACTAAGTACATTGTTTGAGTCAATACTTTTTTACAAATTAAAGTACATACATAGGTTTGTACTTTAATACTTGGCGTTTGTACTTTTTAAACTTGGCGTTTGTACTTTTTAAACAGTGTTTAACTTGGCGTTTGTACTTTAATACTTGGCGTTTGTACTTTTTTAAAGTTTGAAAGCCATGTTACACGTGGCTTTGAGGGGGGGCTAAAAGTATTTAAAAGCTTCTTAAAAGAATAAAAAGGAGCAGGGGAGTGAAAAACAGCCCTATGGCACTCGCTTCGCTCGTGGCATTTTGACCTCGTTTCACTCGGTCTTGGGGGCTGTTTTTTGGTGACTGCTTTCGAGGATTCAAAAAAGCAAAAGCGGCTATGAATTCGCTTCGCTCATAGAGCTTTTTTGCTCGCTTCGCTCGGTCTAGGTGCAAATACCAGCATTTGATTTAATTCCTTTTGTCTTTTTTATTTTTTTAAAGCAGTTTTTCAGAGGGTCGAGGCTCAACTTTTCTTTGTGTCACTCGTAGACACTCGTTAAATATACCGTTTAAATGCAAAAAATAAGGGTTTTTAGCTACTTTAGGTGTTTTTTTGATATTACCTACATGAAGTAAATTAAAGTGCCTTAGAAAGCAAAATAGAGAGATTTAGGAACTCACCTCGTTTAGTTGTTTTGCCGCAACCGAGGGAGTCATATCTCACTTTCGTAGAGTTCACGTTGTTTGTCGAGTAGAACATGGGTAGGCAAATACCCAAGTCATTATCACAATACGTCGTTCTTTATACTAAAGAATGGAAAAAACTCATCTTAACGAGGACTCCCGCTAATTTTTCTAAATTAGTTAAATATTCAATTAGTTAGAATTGAAACTATGAAAAAAATCATGCAGTACACAAGACTATGCTGCCGTATTTTCTTTTCTTTCATTAACGTTTGCTTAGTCCTGACTTAGATCGGGAGACCAATCCCGACCTATCAGAACAAACAATGGCGACCAAACCATTTTTAGCTATGTTTCGCTTTTTTAGATAACAACATAAAACCGACTCGGATTTTCGACAACACTACTCCCTTTACCACCCTTAGCAGCCACGCCACTGGTGAGTTCGCAATGTTTAATACAGCATCGACTTCGTTATTTTCATAACTTATACGACCTACTCATCCTCTCTCCCTCTCCATGCCTTGCCGTGACAACTCAATGTCTAAGCATGGAGATTCCCAAGTTATTTCTAACGATCTTAGCAATTGAACGCCAATGCTCTTTTGTCTGTCAGTGCTTCCATTTTCCCCACCACGCGGTTCCTTAGATTTGGTGGATATGACTTTGAGACAAAATCTGAGCGTATGGCTCTTAATCTACACGTGTCTCCGGTTTATGCTTCCGGATGTATACTGTTTAAGCTATCCGTTGACCCACTTTGCTTGAGATGATCTCACTCAGTGGTGCCGCTGCTTCCAGATTTCTCCTCAGCTAGCCTGTAACATTGCTGTTACCTCAAACGCCATCAGTTGTGCCAATGAGCTGCGCTTCCCTCTTAGAGTGCATTTGCCGCAACACATTGCCGTTATTAGTGACCCTTAACATCCTGTCAGGGTCTCACGGTAATCGTTAAAACAGGGTTTCAATACAAAAAAAATTGTATCTAGTCAGGCTATATCTAACCTCACGACCACTTCACAATCATTCGATTGTTTATAGGCTCCCGTGTCCTTGTCGCCCAACCCCGTTTACAACGGATTGGATCGAAAAGGAGTATTACAACTCCCTAGCGCCCATCAGATCGTACCGAACGGGATTTCTCCAGTAGTACGCTCAATCGGTCAACTCAAAATGGCTAGTTCTGAATTGTGCGCTATCTAAAAAAACATGGCTTTAAGCAGGCTGTTGCCTGCTCAAAATCGCTAAAACGAAAATGGTCAGGCAGTTGGTCAGACTGCTTTAAGTCAATGAATATTGCGACTATAAACCAAGCAAAAACAGATGTAAATTCCGTCACCTAGGAACCACTTGATTGCACGATGACAAATTGTGTCAATTAAGTCCGACCAATGCCTTTGGCATTGGTAAAAAATCAAAATCGTTGAAAGCATTATAAAATATAGCTTTTAGTTAGAATAAATATTGCTTGATTACATAGGACTTTTTAGAATATTGTTTGATGACAATTGAACAAATATTGCTTGGTAACAATAAAATGATTCATTACAGCCCGAACAGTCGTTATACAGCGCAAAAAATTGTAGATAAAGTTGCAAACGGTGCGTATTTCTATAGTCACTTTACTATTGAATCTGATAACACGATGTTTGCAGATAAAATCCAAAAACTCATAAAAAAACTCAGCCAAAAATATTCTTTAGATTTAAGCCCACGACAAAGGACTTATCGTTTAAATAAAAAAAATGAGCCTATTGCGGATTTAATTATTCAAAAGCGTTATGACCAAGATATATGGGAATTTTGGCTGTTTGTGACAACTCCAAAAAGCAATGAATACAACACTCTTAAAAGCGAGGGGCAATTAAAGAAAATAGTCAAACAGCGAATATCAGAAGTTGAAACAACGTGGAATCGAGAAGAAGAACAAGAACAAATTTCATTGATTCAGACATATTTTAATGACCATGAAAAATTCAAATTTGTTTTACAAAAGCCCTTTTTAAAAGTTGCGTTTGGAAATGGGAAAAATGTTGAACTGGTGCGCCTTTCACACTCAAAAAAGAAATCAAAGAATTATCCTGATACGGAGAAAAGTGCAAAAAACTATACATGGACTTGGCGATTTGATGAGCCTAGCGTGCAGCTGATTAAAAAAAGCTATGTTGAAATTATAAATACACTTATTTCAAATAATGACAAAAGCGTTGGCATGTCTAAGTTGCAGTCATTTTATGATGATCTGAAATTTTACGGAGTCTTCAAAGGGAATCGGCACCAGATCGGACGATTGTTTGTTGATGCGGTCAGTTATCACTTCAAAAAAACAGGGAAAAACTTTAGAAAAATGGACTACTACATTCCTTTAGAGCTGAATTACCTGCCCCGAATTAAGAATTATGCAGATGATTTTATTCAGTATGTTTTCTTAAGAAGGATTTATGAGAGTGTTCAAATCAATTTGAATAAAGACGATGTAAATCAAGACACTTACACCGAACTATTTAACAAATATTTGGTTTAATAACAGGACTTAATAGGCAACGCCTCGCGCACCCGCTGGCGGCGCTTGCGCATGGTCGAACCACTGGCCTCTGACGGCCAGACATAGCCGCACAAGGTATCTATGGAAGCCTTGCCGGTTTTGCCGGGGTCGATCCAGCCACACAGCCGCTGGTGCAGCAGGCGGGCGGTTTCGCTGTCCAGCGCCCGCACCTCCACCTTGACGCAGTCATACGCCACCGGACCGAGAGGGCGGTGAATGGTCG
>NZ_VPEO01000046.1:0-6370 GCF_013417155.1 Acinetobacter sp. YH16052
AGAGCTTATTTAAAGATGGGTACAGCTTTATATATAGCTTTGAATATGCAGAATACAAAGGATTGCATTTAGAAATGATGTTAGTAGTAGATCAGAATAAACATAATCCTTTAACAGTCTTTAACCTTTTAAGAAAGGTACTATTCAACTTAAATGGTGTAACCATAAATATTGAACAGGAATATAAGAAAGTTTCTTTTAACTTCCATGAACGAAAGGAAGAATATTTATCTGATTCAGGTGGAAGTAAAGTAGGACACAATTTAAAAAATGCAGAACAATTTAAAGATTGTATGTATCGAGCTTCATACCTAGCTAAACAGGATGACAAGCAACAAGTACAATATAAGAAAACATTTGGAACAACAACAGGCTAACAATGATCGACTATAATCAACATTTAATTAACAGCACATACAATCAACTCATTTCTAATTTAGTAGTATGGCAATATCTAACAAATAAAGTAAAAGCAGATACAGAACAAGGCTACAAAGTAGTGAAGAATAAAGAAAAGCTAGACAAGATCACATCAAACATTCTTGATGCTCTCCCTGCTTTAGATGGTATTGATTTAAGTAATGTAAAGCTATACATGCCACTTGTGGATGATGTAAAGCTATTAGAACAGTTTAAGGAGATAGAGCTATGACACTTTTATTATGCTCTGTAGCTGTAGCATTTATTATCTATCAACTCCGTACAATCTAGGGGATAGAGTATATCTCTTTTCCCCTCTCTCACGTATGAGGTGCGGTGCGCCTACACGCTTTTAGATTTAAAAACAATTTCCTTTTTATACATCATATACTCTATAAGGATTCGATTTAGATTATTTAAACTATCAATTAAAAAATTTAATTTATTTTCTAAAATTTCTAAATTTTCTTGATTATCAGTACTCATTTCTTGTTTAGTATATTGAAATGTATATTCTTTTATATTAAGTTGAACTTCTTGTATCTCTTTATCTTCAATTATTTCTAATAGTAAACTTACTCTATCTCTATACTTTCTATCATTCCTAAAGCTATTAATTCGATGAGTAGCTAAATCATCTCTATTAAAAAGGTCTTTATAGTTAATTGAACTATCTATTTTTCCATATCTATACATATAGTCATTTTTTAAATCTTCTACTATTTTTAAAATTTCTTTTGTTTCATTAGCTATAACTTCCTTTCCTTTCTGATCATGCCATTTTTTGTAAATATAAATAGCAACTATTATTGGTGATGCTATGGTTGCTGCTACTCCTAAATAAGTTCCCATCACATCTTGATAGGTAGCAATAATTGACCAATCCCAACTACATACATCCATACATTACTCCTTTAAAACTCTATATACAGTAGCAACGCCACAACCTACAGCTTTAGCTATTTCTTCTTTTGTTAAGCCTTTATTACTTAACTCTCTAATACGATCATGTTTAGCTGTATCTGCTTTCTTACCTGTAGGCTTGTATCCGCTTCTCTCTAAACCTTGTTTAATTCGTTCTATACGCTTTTCATTGTCTAATCGAGCCATAGTAGCTAACAAATCAATTAACAGGTTATTAACTAAATTCAGGATAGAGCTTGTAATGGTATCATCTGTATTCAGCAGTACATGAGTAGTTGGCAGATCAGCAACAACTAGCTTCAATCCTTTCTCTTTTATACGTCCTTTCAATACTTCAAACTCATTTTGTTTTAAACGTGATAAGCGGTCTACACTCTCAACAAGCAATGTATCTCCGTTCTCTGCATCTGCTAATAATTTATTTAATACAGGTCTATCTAGCTTTGTACCTGATTCATTCTCTACATATTCAACAGTAACGCCGTTTATGGTACTAGCAAACTCTTTTAAGCTATCTAATGCTCTCTCTGCATCTTGGTCTTTTGTACTAGCTCTTACATATATTCTTACTGTCATTATCATATAACATTATATCTTTAAGTCTTATGATAATACTATCATTTAATTATCAATACAACTCTAATGATAGATATATTCTCATTTAATTTGATTATTATTTCAGTATAGTCTAATGATAGCTTTTATCAGTCTTAAATACTTATAATGCTATATTCAGTTTACTTTTGAATAATTAAGAGATTTTTATGAAAAAAATATTAATCATCGGGTTAGCAAGTCTTTTTGCTATAGGTTGTGCAACAACATCAGGATTAAATCCACAGACAGCAGTAAGTAATTTTGATGGTGTGAAAAGTGTAGCAATTGCTCCGCATGGTGCAGCATGTAAAAGCATGGTGTGCCCAATGGTTGGTGCATCATGGTTAGATAATCATCCTGATAATGTTGGTATTACTATTCAACTATTCAATGAAATAGCAAATATTCACTCAGTATCTTTTAATATTGATGGGGAAATTATTAATATAAAGAATGATCATGCTACTAGTTTTGATCAAGCTGTAGGGGCTAACTATTCACAAGCTACAATGGTTGTAAGTTACAGCATTTTAACTAAAATTCTGCAATCAAAAAGAACATGGATGAAAGTATCAACTAGCAAAGGCGCACATGAAGTAGCCATTGTAGATGGTACTGTAGATAGTAAGGCTTTTAATGCACTTAAAAGATTTGATGCTCAAGTAAAAGAAGCATCTGCTAAATAGTTATAGACTTACTACCTTTTAGTGTAGGCGGTGCAAAATAATTTGCATCGTTCTTCTCTCTCTACGTGAATGAGTGAGCATAATTGCCTTGCTAATTTATTTCTATTCACGTACAGCGTTCAATCTGATAGGCTTATAAGCAATAAACAAGTAAATGTTGGTATTGAATATGGCAATTACAACTAAACCTCGTGGCAACCTATCTAAAGCTGTAGTATTAGAATTAGTAAAGGATGCAGCTCCTGAACAGATAGCAACTCTATTTACAGGTAAAGATAATAAACCTTGTACATTGGTATCACGTACTCGTACAGTAGAGCTATTAGGTTTAACAGGTGCTAAAAAGAAAGCTGTAGAAGAATATACATACCCTGCTAAACGTAAACCTCGTAAAGCTGTAGTTAAACGTGGTACTGATTCAAATACAGTTAGCAAGGATGACTATAAAGACTTGAGCAATGACAAACTAATCAGCTCTATTAAAGAATACAAAGCTAAACTTAAGGCTATGGAAGAACAACTATCTGAACGTCTTAAATAACAGACAATAAAAAAGGGGGCTTATATAGCTCCCTTATTTGTTGCTAGGTACATATCCCACACTTTCTAGGTATGTCATCCATTCCTTAATATAGAAAGCATCTGATAGCATTGTAGCTATTCGTTCTGCATAATCTTCTATACTCTCTCCAACATTAGCCTTGTAATGGTTTTGGAAAGCTATATCTCTACTTAACTTATCACCAAACATAAGGCATTGTTTAATACTTAGTCCTGTAAACATATCTACAGTATTCTTATCTTTACTCTCTTTCTGCTTCTTCTCTTTCTTCTTAATAAACTTAAACAGGATATGAGATACCTTTCTCCCCTCTTTAAACTGTTCATACTTAATCTGTATATCAGCTTTATCATTGATCTCTTTAACTGCCTTATCTAATACATCCCTTTTAAATACAGCATTTAGCTTGTACTCATTATCTTCTAAGCCTAGCTTACTTCTAAGCTCTGCTATTTCAAACTTCTTACTTGTTCCAATATCTCTATACTTAATCAGTAACTCATACAATCTAATACTGTACTTACTTTTAAACTCACTTACTTGCTCTAACAGGTATTGAGTAAAGTTAGCTTCAAGTCTGCTTATCATGCTTATTACATTTCGATTCAGGTACATTACAACCATACCCTTATCATTTACATAAGTTACTTCATTAACCCAACGAGAAACGGTTACAGCATCCGTATCAGCATACCTATCAATATAGCTGAACTGTCTATTAAACAATTGTTTTGTAGCATCTGCTAACTGTGAGTAGGCGTTACTCTCATCAGTCTTGTATTGATCTCTGTAAGCTGTAGCCTTAACTTCAATTGGTGTTTCAGGTGTTAGTTTATCTAGCTCTCTAGCTTCAACTATGGCTAATAACATCAATCTTTGCTCAACCAATGACAGATTGAAACTGGCATCAATCAAACTATTATCTTTAACCACAAGCCTTGAATCCTTACTCATTTCCCCTCTCAACACTTTGGTAGTGAATTTGTTATTTTGTTATATTAGTAATCTTTTATCACTGTTCTAATATAATATCAATATCATCAATACGGTAATTAATATCACATTAAACCACTTATCAACAGGTAAAAAGTATCACACATTACGGTAAAAAGTATCACACATACCCTCTGAAAGCCTTATAGGGCAAGGCATACAGCAAACAGTAAAGCATTTTAAAGCTTTTTTTATTTCAGAAAAGCCCATCTTCCTTTCAAAAATTTTGATTTTAATTTTGATTATCTGCATAGCAAATTGAGTGCATGGATTCAGATATATTTACCTATCCTGCAATGCAGGTTGGACAGGGAATAGAAATTTACACTTGCTCATGGCTTCTCATTTGCGCTCTAAGGTGCTTCTAAAAAGTATAGTGGTACATAGATATAGGTAAGGTGTATTTCGTTCAATCTGAGCGATTCTGTGAGCATCTAGGACTATATTTAAATCCTATCTCTACCAATCTGATAGCTGTGTACGCCGTGACAGGTATTTGATACGTTCCCAAAAATTTGGGAGCGTACAGAGTTATCAGAATCCAACCGACTGCATGAAGTTTGATAAGGTATTGAGAAGAACAGAGGGCGTGGAGAAAACAGAAATTAGAAAAGAGAAAAGAGAATACAAGTTACATCATTTGTTTTTAAATCTATTCAAGCAATAGAGCATTAGTGTGCATACAAATATCTAGTTTTATAAATATTATTAACCATACAAATTTTTGTTTATTTCTGAATACAACTAGATCAGTAGAACAAGCCTTTCATTAAAATTAGTTATGTAATGTCTATCTGCTTCTCAATGGAAAGGAAGCGGAGCTTTAAAAGAAAAACCCCTGCTTAATACGGAGTACCTATCCTCAAACTAAGGACAGGATTTAGGGGTGGGAGCAGATTAGCTTTATCCCCTCCCTCTTTGACAAGGTACTTAAATCAATACCTGGTCTACGCTGACAGATTTTAATATCCTCCATTGCAGGACAATGAATTAACTAAGCAATTACTAATCAAATATCTCTATAGCTCTAAATAGCTCTCATTTGCTCTTACAGCTCGTTTAAGGTTAAGTGGTGCAAGTGCATAGGCAAGGTGTCTAAACGCTCTCCTATGAGCAATGGTGAGCATAAAGAATTATATTTATATCTCTATCTAGTGTTAGGATTATCTGACAACCACAATATCTAGTATCTAATAAAATACATCATCCAAAAATGGATACTGAATATGAATAACGCTCCCACCAATGGTGGAAACGTATATAAATCTTTATACCAATCATCAAACAACATATAGAACATTGTACTAATTAGCTCAGCGCAATTCTGCTCTCAGTGCTAGGAATTAATACTATTTCCACTCAACCGACTTTTCGGCTCAGTAGGTGTATGTATTCAAACAACCATAAAAACAGGTCTATTTTGATTGTAAGGTATTGAATCTTGACAAATTTGTCATGATGTGTTAGTATCTCTCTCATTACTAAAAGAACAATAAAACACTAGCCTTCAGGTACATCAATTTTATAAGTCATTGATTTTATTTAATACTGTTTCAATAGCGACAACGGTATTTTTATATTTCTTTATAAATCAATAATTTATAAACCATCTAAAATCTATCAAAATATGCCTATATCCCTTACAGCATAAGGCTTTCAGCCACATCAAAAACAATTCGGATAAACAGAGTAATAGATACTATCTAACATACATATATCTCTACTACATCTATAGCTATGTATAACATATAAATATATCAATCTTTATATAGTAAATATCATATTAACTATTAGCTTATATCTTCTCTATTTATCTAATAACAATACAAAATAAGACTTATATTCCCTTTAACTAATTAATGAGTAAACTTTTAAAAACAAGTAAGTATTTAGGCTATCCAATCAATACAGCATATAAATTAAAACAATCTAACATGAAAGAGATTTATCTAGCTCTAGCTCATGCTAGGGATACGATAGATCGACCTATAGCTTTAAGATATACAATAGGACTAGATAATAACCATTCATTCGATATTAACAAATTAACTAGAAAGATTAAGAGCTTATTTAAAGATGGGTACAGCTTTATATATAGCTTTGAATATGCAGAATACAAAGGATTGCATTTAGAAATGATGTTAGTAGTAGATCAGAATAAACATAATCCTTTAACAGTCTTTAACCT
>NZ_VPEO01000047.1:0-6261 GCF_013417155.1 Acinetobacter sp. YH16052
TTCGAGGAAAACATTACTATACATATAGCACCTTGAATGCATATTCAAGTGCGCTTATGTTAGGGATGGTTTCCCAGGATGATGGTATTGGATTAATGAGCGTTACTGAAACACTAGACAGCAAAATTAAAGCCCAGGAAGAAAAGCTGAAACAGCTCAAAGCTCAAAGACAGGCAGCACTAGCAAGAGAACGAGCCAAAGAGAAAGAACAGGCTCGAAAGGACGATACCAGACGCAAAATTTTAATTGGATCCTGTATGTTAAAAATCACTGAAGATGATGAACAAGCCAGAGCTAAACTAATTGCTCAGATGGATAAGTATTTAACGGATGAGCGTGACCGAAAGCTATTTAATCTATAAATTTTGAGAGATGAGTAGTGGAAGATTCAACACTTAATGAGTTAATACGTAATACAGAATTATTCTTTGAACATCACTGGAATGTAGATCTATTAGGAAAGCCTCCTGAATGGTCACCAGTACATTTTAATTTTGGAAAAATTCCTAATTACGATAAACAAGGTGTATATGCGTTTATCAAAGGAGATTTAGTGACTTATATCGGTGTTGGGACTTCTAGAGGGGCTGGCCGTTATCGTGGTAATGGCTTATACCGCCTTTATTATTGATGTGTTCTCGCGAGCAATTGTTGGATGGAAAGTATCAACACGGATGAATACAGACATGGTGCTCGATGCACTGGAGCAAGCATTGCATGATCGAGGCATGCCAAAGAACGTGATTCATCATAGTGACAGAGGTGTGCAATATCTTTCCATTCGTTATACCAATCGTTTAGAAGCAGCAAATTTACGAGCATCAGTCGGTACGACCGGTGATTCATACGATAATGCTTTGGCTGAAACAGTGAATGGCTTATACAAAACAGAGGTGATTGAATATTTAAAAGCAGATTGGCAAGGTTTAGCGGATGTACAACTTGCGACATTAAATTGGGTAGATTGGTTCAATAAAGAGCGTGTACATAGTGCACTAGGTTATGTGCCACCTTTTGATTTTGAAGCAATGTACTATGATAAAATTAATCCGTTAGGTCAGGTGGCCTAACTTAAATAAAAAAGTCTCCGACAAACCCGGTACGGTTCAGATCACCGCAAACAGGTTACTCGCCTGGGGATTCCCTTTCGACCCGAGCATCCGTATGAGACTCATGCTCGATTATTATTATTATAGAAGCCCCCATGAATAAATCGCTCATCATTTTCGGCATCGTCAACATAACCTCGGACAGTTTCTCCGATGGAGGCCGGTATCTGGCGCCAGACGCAGCCATTGCGCAGGCGCGTAAGCTGATGGCCGAGGGGGCAGATGTGATCGACCTCGGTCCGGCATCCAGCAATCCCGACGCCGCGCCTGTTTCGTCCGACACAGAAATCGCGCGTATCGCGCCGGTGCTGGACGCGCTCAAGGCAGATGGCATTCCCGTCTCGCTCGACAGTTATCAACCCGCGACGCAAGCCTATGCCTTGTCGCGTGGTGTGGCCTATCTCAATGATATTCGCGGTTTTCCAGACGCTGCGTTCTATCCGCAATTGGCGAAATCATCTGCCAAACTCGTCGTTATGCATTCGGTGCAAGACGGGCAGGCAGATCGGCGCGAGGCACCCGCTGGCGACATCATGGATCACATTGCGGCGTTCTTTGACGCGCGCATCGCGGCGCTGACGGGTGCCGGTATCAAACGCAACCGCCTTGTCCTTGATCCCGGCATGGGGTTTTTTCTGGGGGCTGCTCCCGAAACCTCGCTCTCGGTGCTGGCGCGGTTCGATGAATTGCGGCTGCGCTTCGATTTGCCGGTGCTTCTGTCTGTTTCGCGCAAATCCTTTCTGCGCGCGCTCACAGGCCGTGGTCCGGGGGATGTCGGGGCCGCGACACTCGCTGCAGAGCTTGCCGCCGCCGCAGGTGGAGCTGACTTCATCCGCACACACGAGCCGCGCCCCTTGCGCGACGGGCTGGCGGTATTGGCGGCGCTGAAAGAAACCGCAAGAATTCGTTAACTGCACATTCGGGATATTTCTCTATATTCGCGGTTCAGCAGGCATGTCCCCTTTGAGGGCGACCCGACGACAGGATATACATTTCTGCCCAATGTTCTAAATTCTGTTCTTCAAACAATTCTATTAGTTCTTGAATTGTTGATTTTAAATCTTCAATTTTATTTTTCATAAAAGTATTTTTTAAGATTCTCTAAAATTAACATAATACACCTTATACGAAATGCGTTATAATTCTCTTGAAAATTCAATGCTGTAGTTTCTAGTTGATAGCCCGAACATCCCTGTTCGGGCTTTTTTTATCTTTTTTAGTGTTCCACGCTTAATAAATAAGCAATGTTCCACGATTTTATTCAGTTTTAATAAACATCATCCGGTTTTTTGAGGAGTCATTATTTCATTGCTGGCAATGAAATTGGCTCATCGAAAAAGTGGAGTGCTGGCTAACCATAAGGAAGGAAGAAACGGCTCAGGAAGCCCCTTTTTTTAGGTTCAGGCTCAATATGTTCAGGGATAGGGATCCGTTTGTTCTCAGGAGTAGTCAATCCGTCATAGTTTGATTCATCCTGTGACCGAGGATCTGTTGCTATATTCGAATTAGTAGATTCATTTAGCTGATTAATATTTTCTTGTTTTGGCTGTTCTAAGGTGCCTTTAAACTCAATTCTGTGAGTAAGATCTTCAATATGTTGCATCAAAGACTTTTCTCTTTGATTTGCTAAATCTAACTGATTTTTGAGTAAAGAAATCTGATCTTTTAATACATTTTCAACTTCAGATTGAACGTGTACCTGTACATCCTTCTGAACTTGTTCAGTGCGTGTACTGGACTGAACACTGATTGGATTGCCATAAACTCTAATAAGTTCCGATAAGTCTATAAGACCATCATGATCTCTTGATAATTCACCATTTTTTAAAGCCTCATATATTGTTGTACGTGATTTTTTAAAGGCTTTACTTGCGTCCATGACGCTGAATTTTGTTGTGTTCAATGTAATCCCTCAGTGCGTGTACAAGGATGTTCGTGTGAACATCCAATCTGAACATGAAGTTTATTTTGTATTAAAGCCTACTTTCTTTAGATAGGGGAGTAGTTCTTCAAATTTTTGTGGATCTCGTAGCATTTCAGAAATTCGAACTGCAAATTGTGAGTAGCTTTCAGTACCTTGAGAATATTTATTCATATCTGGAAGCTCAGATAATTTACTGGCAAAAAGATGACACTGTGCATCGGTAAATTTTGAGAAAATCTCAAGAGCAGTTTGCTCTTTAGTATGAGCTATAACGACTTTTTTCAGTTTAAAGGTGAATGAAAAACCAGAAATATTACGTCCCTTTTTATGTTGCTGACATTGGACGTTAATATCCGTATGTTCATTAATTTGAGCAATAGCTAAATTTAATACTCGATCTTTAAAATTTCCCATTCTTGTATATTCATCATCAAGAACGCCTATTTTTTGTCTGAACTCTGCAAGTTCAATAATAGGAGTTTGACCCGTACTGCGCCAAGCAATTAATAATTCATATAATCGCACAGCATAAGCGCTGCTGAGATTACTAATCTGTTGTAACTCATATTTAGTAAATTGTTCTTCTAAACGTGTAATAAGTGGCACGATTGCAGGGGCAAATATTAACTTTACTGTAGCTTCATCGTCGATATATCTAATTTCGCTGACCCAACGACTTAAAACATTCTCTACATTTCCTCTTTTATTAATTTCTTGATAGCTAAATTGACGTACAAATAGATCTTTACAGGCATCTTTTAACGCTTGGTAAGCTGTTTGTCTTGCAACATTAAATTGATTTACATAACTCTCAGCATGGACTTCTAAAGGGTCATTTGCATTGATTCCCCGACCACTATCTCTTGCTTCGACGATGGCTAATAAGATCAAACGTTGTTCTACTAAGTCTAAGTTATAACTCGCATTAATTAATGCATTGTCTTTAACTACTAAGTCCCGCATTCTATTTATCTACATTATTACTTATGAATATAAATCTATAATAATAAATATGTAGATTAATGCAAGGTAAACGTAGTTAAATCTGCAAAAAAAATAATGTAGATTATTGGTAGGTAAACGTAGTCATATTGGTAGGTAAACGTAGTCATATTGGTAGGTAAACGTAGTCATATTGGTAGGTAAACGTAGTCATATAAGCTCTAGAAGCCTTTATTTACAAAGACTTGATCCTCTCTAAAAGCATTTAAAAGCTTAAAAATAATTAAAAGCCCAAAACATAAAAAATTGCCCTTGGTTTTCGCTTCGCTCAAACTCTATTGAATCTCGCTTTCGCTCGATTCGTCGGGGCAATTTTTGGTTCATATTTTCGTGAATTTGAGAAAAAGCAAAAGCAAGATCAAAAGCAACTCGGAATTCGCTTCGCTCATGAGCTTTTTTTCTCGCTACGCTCGGTTTAGGGATCAAACTTGGAAAGTTCGCACCCATGCGGGATGCTCTGATATGCAGGTGATTGATGGATAGGGAGCTTGTAATCAGGGAAAGGAAAGGGCAAATTTTCTCAGTTCGCTCGTAGACACTCGCTCTGTTTATCGACTCATGCCACGAGATTTCATTTTAGGCGCATGTTGCTGTGCTTTGAGCTGTTGTTCTTGTCTGAATTTCATCTGTTGTTCTGCTTTGATCTCATTCACACATTTCTTAATAACTTGATAGGTTGAGTATAGAGTTTGGTATTGCTTGGCTTTGGCCGGATGTTGTTGTTGGTACTGCTTCCAGGCATGTTCTTTGAACTTTTCATTTTCCAATAAATCCTTCACACCATGTTTTTTCTGGTGTTCATGCTGACCTTTCAGTTTTTTGTGTTCCTGATAAACCTCGTCACGTTGGGCTTCCCAGGCTTTTTTTCCAAACAGTAAGGGTTTGTTCTGGGTTAATTCGTTGTGTTGATCGACCAGGCTTTGCAATCTGTCATGACTTTGCTTGAGTCGGCTCTTCACGATGTCCTGGGCGAGCTGCTGATTGAACTCGTTTTGATGTTTGTGTTGCTTGCTCAGGGTCTTTTCGGCCTTCTCTAGATGCTGCTGCATGAAATCCATGTCTAGATCCGCGTCTTTTGCGCTAATTTCGCGTTTTAATACTTTGCCAAGGGTTTCCCTCTGTTTTTCCTCAAACAGGGCTTTTTCGTCAATTGGTGGCGTTTTAGCGCTATTTTTGAGTTTGATCTGCTGTTCAGTTTTCAGTGTGCTGAGTTTGATCTCATTTTCAGCAATTAGCAGATCCATATTTTTGCCGTATTGCAGCTGAGCCTGATTTCTCTGTTTGATTTCATCATTGCTTCGGCTGATTTCGGTCTCAATTCCTTTTCGGCGCAGTTCGGTGACTTTCGGCCCTTCGTGCAGCGTGGCTTCCAGACCATTCTCCTGGTCTTTGTAGCTGCGGTGGTCGACTCGGGCGGTGTATCCGGCCATGTCCAGGTGTATATTGCAGATATCGGCAAAGTGTTTGCGCCAGTGTTCGATTTCTCCACTGTGTTTCTGATCCAGTTCCCGGGTTTTCTCGGTAAAACCTTCGGGAGTGAGCTTGCGTGTGCTCATCAGGATATGGGCGTGATAATTGCGTTCATCACTGCCGGATCCGGTATGCGGGGCATGGATACAGGCATCAACGGCCACCTGATGTCTGTCCACGATACTGGCGCATAGTTCTTCGAGCATGGCCAGGCGTTGTTCCTGATTTAATTCACTTGGAAAAGCGATTTCAAATTCCCGGGCAACTGTCGAGTTTTTTCGGGTTTCGCGCTGTTCAACTTCGTTCCAGAGTCTTTCCCGGTTTTTTAAATGTTCTGGTGCGTCTTTGGGTAAATAAATTTCTTTGTATTCCACACCAGTTTTTCGGCTGTAGTCATGTTCTCGGCCTTCACGTTCACAATAGATCTTTTCACCAGCCCGATAGGCGATTGCAGCAGTGGCGGAACGTCCTGCTGATCGTGCTACAGTTTTGACTGAAAAGTGGTAAATCGCCATGCCTGTTTTTCGCTTTTAAATTTTCACGTAGTGAAATACAACCGTGCTTACGGTTGTCGGGGTATTGGGGAGACCCCAATCGGACTTGCAAACGAAGTTTGCATAAGTGCGCTCTTCGAGGAAAACATTACTATACATATAGCACCTTGAATGCATATTCAAGTGCGCTTATGTTAGGGATGGTTTCCCAGGATGATGGTATTGGATTAATGAGCGTTACTGAAACACTAGACAGCAAAAT
>NZ_VPEO01000048.1:0-6181 GCF_013417155.1 Acinetobacter sp. YH16052
ATTAGATCAATTTGAAAAACATGCTTTTGCTGATTTAGACCCGACACGCTATCACATGAATGCTGTTTTGCATGTTGCGCAAGATGGTTCAAAGCATGTGCATGTTTTGGTGCCGCGTGTCGATCTTGGAACAGGTAAGTCATTAAATATTGCTCCTCCCGGACACGAAAAATACTTCGATAAACTCAGAGATTATTTAAACGAAAAACATTGCTGGTCCAAACCTGATGACCTCGCAATTTTGAAAGCTGATGTACAGCTACCGCACCACACGCATTCACAAAGATTGGCGGCCATTGAAATTAATTTTGCAGGTAAAACCAAGCCTGAAAAAAAAGAGCTTTTAAATAAAATCGTTGCCCAACGCATTAACGCAGGCGTGATTCAAGACCGTAACGATGTTGTCCAAACGCTTGCTGAATATGGAATCATCACACGAAACGCTAAAGACACTATTTCAGTCAAATTGCACGGTGATAAGACAGCCGTGAAGCTCGGAGGGGAGTTTTATAAAGATGGATTCAATGTCACTGCTTACGCAGAAAATCGAGCTAGAGCAGAAGCAGATCAAAGCGCATCAAGAGCAAATGAAGTCGATGCAAAACGAGTTAATGAACTCTATAACAAACTTCAACGAGCAACTGAATCAAGAGCTAGATTCTTTGCAGACAGATACGCTGAAACGCTTACAGATCATAGACAACGAGATACTACAGCACAGTCAAGTTTTGATCAGCAAAACCCAAGACCAAACGGAGTCAGTTTACAAGCTCACACAGAAATCAGCAGAGTTATTGAATCAAGTCCAAACTTTAGTGAAGCAAGCCGAAAACTTGAATATTCAGAGCTTAGAGCAACAGCAGACACAGCAACAACAGCAGAAAATCAGTCTAATTTTGTCAGTATCATGCACAGCGTTACTGCTAATCCTGATCATAATTTCATTGGTGAAGTAAATGAGCGAATTAACTCAGCTAATCAGTCAGCAAGTCAGTCTTTTGAAGGAGCAAAACAAGCTGCAACAGAACTGCATCGACGGACAGAAGATATATATCGAGCAATTGGAGAAGCGCAGCGCAGCACTACTTCAACAGATGAAAGAAGAGCCACCAGTGGACTTTTTGAACGAATCTATCAAAGGATTCTCAAAACAAACGCAGGCTTATTTGGAAAAAACCTTAACCAGTGCCTTGAGGGAATCAAATATAGATCAGTTAGTCCAAGACAAGATCAATCAGCAAATTCAGCCGATGCTCAAAGATATTCAGGATACTCAATCGAAATTAACACAGACCCTTTCACAGATTTCTACCGCCAGCTCACTTCTAAATACCACAGAAGTCAGCGAACGCTTAACGACTTTGGAAGACTCACTGAGAGATTTGACCACACAATTAAAGAAAGCAATCGAGTATTAACAGCTATCAATTCCAAAGGCTTTGCTATTAAACCGAAAAGCCCAATTGATGCTGCACGTATATTCTCATACAGCTATGTTAGTGCAGCCAAAGACGTGAAATATTGGGCTGAAATACAAGAATTGAAGTATCACAAAAAAAATCCGATGGGGACTGAGCTGTATGAAGCTATATGCGAGAAGTACAACGCTTTACAGCACTTCTCACGCCAAGAAAAAGACATGACAGACCAGATGCGTGATCACATTCAACAGATGATTGCCAATGATAAGAGAATGGTGAAATTTGCTGAAAAGCGGTTAGGTACTTACTTCTCTCAACGTGAGCATGACCGCCTAGATTCTCTATTCGATACAGCCAAAGACCGATTTAAAAAACCAGTTGAAGTTAGCCAGGTGCGAGATATTGAGCCAACACCAACACCAACACCATCGCCAAGTAAAGATGATGGCTACAGGTATGACCCATTCTAAGAATGGTTTTTTTTATACTTTTTTTGCCAAAACTGCACCGATTCAAACTTTAAATTTTGGAATGAATTACACTATCTAAAGTGAAGTGAATAAACTAAACTAAATGAACTAAACTAAACTAAATAAACTAAGTTTAGTAAAGTAAATAAAATCAATAACTCACTTTGGAGTAACTAAGTGAATAACAAAATTTCAAGTGCTGTGACCAAGCAAGACGTATATGACGCTATTGAGCAGCTTCTAAAAGAAAATGGGAGATATACAAACCAACTAATCATGGACTTGATCGGTGGCTCAAGTGTGACGATTCAGAAGTATCGAAAAGAATACGAGCGTGAACATCGTGAAGATGCTGAAAAGAAAGCCGTAGCACTAAAAGACAGTGAGCAGAAGAAGCTGTCAGAAGTTGTTGCAGATATTGTAGCAGGTCGCATCACCGAGATCGGTGACAGTTATGCAAGTGAAATCACACGCTTGTCAGAAGAACTTGAAATAGCACTAGCTGATAAAGAATCACTATCAGAAGAAAATAGCAGTCAGCTCACAGAAATTGAGCAATTAACTTCTGAAAATCAGGATTTAAAAGCGAAGTTGAAATTTCTTGAAGAAGAACATGCACGAAGTAAAGCTGAAATTATTGAACAGTATGAACAGCATAAGAAAGTCATATCTGAGCAATATGCAGAAGCAAAACAGCAATATTCTGAAGGTCTTGCTGAGTTCAAGCAAAGTAATACAGCTCTGAAAGCAGAACGTGACCAGTTGCAGCTAAAAGTTGCCGAAGCTCAGTCTAATGAACGTGTTGCATCTGTCAGACTTGAAGAAGCGCAGAAGAATATTAGCCGTTTTCAGACTGAGATCAGTGAGCTGAAATCTGAAATTCGTGATCTACGTGCCCCACATCAGCCACAGCAATTAAAAAAGAAGGGCAAGGTCGAAGAACAGCCAATAGATGACAAAACTGGTGATTTGTTAGCAGAAGCTGAAAAGCCATAATGCCCCTTTCTTTTCTTGCGGAGCACAGCCAAAGGCTGTGCTGTCCTCAGAAAAAAAAGTGGCTCAAATGAAACATGGCACAAGTCAATATGCTTGAAAAATTACAGGTTTTGATGTGGTAACGAACTTTTTTTGCTGAAATTGCATCAATGAGAACGTGAATTTTAAAAAAAATGTATTTTAGAGGTTCGCCATTTGTTGCATTGAACAACAAACAGTTGTAACGTGCTTTTAACAGATTCTTTTTAATAAAAAACTCGATTTTCAGGTACAAAAAAAGACCCGAAAAAATTCTTTGGCGAGAATGGGTCTTTTGATGTACGTGTTGATCACTTACGGATAGTCAACATGCTTAATCATTATAGCAGTCAAAGACCACTCCGCAAGCCATCTAAGGGCTTGTGCGATGCAAATTAGTTCAAATCATACAAATATTTCACCAAAATCGTATTTATTTATTGATAAATCAGAACAAATTGCTGATTTACAAGAAGCTCTTGCCCTTTTTGACAAGTGCTTATCACCACTTACACCGCATTGGGTTAGCAAAGATACACTGAACCACAAACCGAAGCATTTACGCCTACGCACTGGGAAAAACTCACCGAGAGAGAGAGATCATTTTGATTTCATTACACCAAGTGAGCGTTCGCAATATGGTTATCTCCGATATGCGTCAGAGTTTTGGCTTGGTACTTTTGTTATTGATATTGATAGCAATGTAGCAGCCAGTATCGAGGAAATAATCAAATTAAACCCTGATTTACCTTTGCCTAATCTGATTGTCAAAAACCCTGTAAACGGACACGTTCAGCTCTATTACTGTCTGCGAAATTCAGTCTGCATTGATGAAAAAAATAAACGCTATAGCAAGAAAGCGGTTGTGCTATTGAATGCAGTAAAAACACGCCTTAAAGAGCTTCTAAACGGTGATTTTGCACATAGAAATTCAGTCGCCAAAAATCCGCATAGCAGCATGTGGCGAGTATCTACTATGCGAGTACAGCCGTATCAGCTTGCTGAACTTGCGAGAATCACACGTATATATGAGCGTCCAGTGATACGCCCTATGCTATTCACTCCAAATTCAGCGAAAGCGGTCAAATTAAGCAAAAATATAACAGTAGGGGAGCGTAACAATTGGCTGTTTGAAACAGTACGGCATCACGCTTATAAGTTGTATTTCAAACATGGCGAGGACTGGACAAAACGCCAGTTTATGTCTTGCTTGTTTGATTTCATGAATAAACTCAATCTTGAGAAGTGCAAAACGCCACTGGTTGAGCGTGAAGTGCGTGAAATCTGCCGGAGTATTACCCGTTTTTGTTATGAGCGTTATAGCTACTCTGAAAACACTAACGATGTGCTACGCAAGATCGCAAAACAGTTAGGAAGAAAAGGTGGAGCAGCAAAAGGTAAGTCATACGCAAAACAACGCAGAAAAGCCCTCTCGCTGCATCGCAAAGGCTTATCTGTTGCTGAGATTGTAAATACTACTCAACTGTCTAAATCTACTGTCTATGCGCTAATTAAGAAGCATAAAAGCCGCATTCAGAAAAACAGAAAATCAGTAGCAGTTAAGCCGGGTCTAAAGCAGAAATCTGTTTTTCCAAATAGCTATCAGTATGGGGTCTGTTCTCTGGCGCCTGTTCCCTATATATCCAAGCAAGATTGCGAAGCAATATTGCTCACCATGACTAATAAACATTCTCTTTTTAGATTTTTAACTTCTATGTCTATGGGCGTCGGGTGGTTGTGGGCAAAATCAAAACCTGTGATATAAGCTTGTGGGCAAGTTGTGGTACAGCTATGCTTTTCCACAACTTGTCCATAAGCCTTATTCACAGACCAGTTTTGATGTTCGCTTGCGATTGTCCATAACCTCCCAGCCCGCTTTTATTTTGCTTTTTCTATAACTCCCCTGCCTCCTTAAATTTCGTTAGCCCTTGCTATGAATAAACAATGTTCTTGATGAACGATTGTTTATTCAAGCGCAAAGTGCTAACTTGAAATTTAAGCAAGCCTACCCTGTAGCTACAAATCATGTGCCTGCTACGCAGTCCATCGATGTTGTCGCACAGGAGTCTTGTTGGATGGCTTCGCCCCCAAACCCCCAAAAGCAAAAACCAAAAACCCAAAGTAGGGGAGTGGTAAAAATGGATGATGAAGACTTAACAAAATTTAAAAAGATCAATCCGAAATCAGAAGTTAAACGTCTACGTCTGACAGTTGATGAAAAAAATCAGCTTGATGATTTTCTTGAGAAAAGAAACTTACAGTTTAGTGACTTCAACAATCGACTAATTAAAAATGCGATTAGTGCAGAATTTCATTTAGTTGAAATTGAAAACTATGTGAAACCCACATTTCCACTCAAACAAAAAAAGCATCATCGACCACCACCAAAAGTAGACCCAGCCGTATTATTCGAACTTGGTCGAGTCGGTACAAATCTGAATCAGTGTGCTAGAGCCTTGAACCTAATTAAAAATGACAAACAACAAGAGTTGGATCTCACTCAAGAATTTAGCTTTATCGAGTGTCTGCAAGTGCTTCAAGCAATCCAAGAAGATATACATAGCGTGATTGGTGAAATTAAAAAAACAACAATGTCCGATACCGCTATCGAGAATGCGAGAGTCCGAGCAGTCAAAGCCGTTGAGTTAGTGGAGGTCGAAACCGATGCACATTAAATTTACGAAACATGGGAAAGGCTGTCCACGCAAAGCGGTTGGCTATTTACTTGCTGAAAAAGATGCAAAAGGCGATTTGCGTCCTGATATTCAGACGCTCAGAGGTGATGCACAAACATTTGTTGCCATTACTGAAAGCCTAGATTTTGATTACCGCTATTCGTCAGCAGTAATCGCTTGGTCAAAACAAGACAATCCGACTGATGCACAGATTCAAGAAACATTAGATCAATTTGAAAAACATGCTTTTGCTGATTTAGACCCGACACGCTATCACATGAATGCCGTGCTACACGTAGCTCAGGATGGTTCAAAGCATGTGCATGTTTTGGTGCCGCGTGTCGATCTTGGAACAGGTAAGTCATTAAATATTGCTCCGCCCGGACACGAAAAATACTTCGATAAGCTCAGAGATTATTTAAACGAAAAATACACCTGGTCCAAGCCTGACGACCTCGCCATTTTAAAAGCTGATGTACAGCTACCGCACCACACGCATTCCCAAAGATTGGCGGCCATTGAAATTAATTTTGCAGGTAAAACCAAGCCTGAAAAAAAAGAGCTTTTAAATAAAATCGTTGCCCAGCGCATTAACGCAGGC
>NZ_VPEO01000049.1:0-6080 GCF_013417155.1 Acinetobacter sp. YH16052
CACGTCGTGACAATATGACATACATGTCGTACTATAAGTATACCAATACTTATATATACGAATATGTTTTTATGTTTTGATTTTTTTTTAATCAATTGATATTAAGTTATAGATTTATTCATAGGTTTATATGAAAAAATATAGTTTTATTGACAAATGGGGAGAAACAACAAGTCAGTTAGGCTTTGTTTCTGTACCTACTGCTCTGCTATTTGCTCAAGCTGATTTAGAAATTAATGCTTTGGAAATGAATATTCTCTTAAATCTTCTTATGCATTGGTGGAATAAGGATTAGTATCCTTATCCCTCTCAGAAAGCTATAGCTTTCCGTGTAGGAGTTTCATCTAGAACAGTTCAAAGGGTTCTAAAGGAACTAGAAGAGAAGGGATTAATAAATAGAGAAATGAGTTCTAGAACTCATAAAGTCCTTAGAGGTCGAAATATATATAATTTAGAACCTTTAATTGATGCTTTAAATACATTAACACCAATAATACAGGAACGTTTAGGTAAGGTTAGTAATGGATAGAGAATGCTTAATAGACTATGACGAATTATTAAAAGGAATTTCTTTAAAGAGATTGTTACCTTATAACTCTACCTTTGCTATCTCATCTAAAAAACCTGATTTAACCATGTTTAGCTATACTGCTCATCAAGATATAGCTACAAAATTATGTTATGTACTTCATTTAGTAGAAATAAATCTCAGAAATAATCTTAATGATAATTTTAAAGAATTTGTAGAAAAAGATGACTGGATGAAATCTATACAACTATCGCATATATCGTTAGAGCAATTAAAAAAAGCCCAACAAAAGGTATCAGGAGAGTTTAAGGAAAAGAAGAAAAAGAAGAAGCCAACTTATGATGATTATCTGAGTCAGTTAATGTTTGGATTTTGGGTTCATCTATTGAAGTTTCCATTTAATGATGTTTCTAGGTTAGATATAAATAATTTTTGGACTATTCATATTGATAAAGTTTTTCCTGGACGAGAAGGAAAAGATGTAAATCAAATATTCAACGTACTTTTACAGGTCAAGAAAACTAGAGATAGATTCTCTCATCATGAACCACTTTGGAAACCTTCTACATCAAAATATGAAAAGCCTAACGCCACAGTAAACTTTATACATTCGATTGACTATATGTTGACTTTATATGACCGAGAATTGGAGTGTCTAAAAATTTGTCAACCAGAAGCGTTTAACTATATTCATGAAATCAATCACAAAGAAAACTTCATTGAATGTTGTGATGCATACAAAGAGCAATGGAAAACTTATAATTCTTTATAGGATGGATTGTAAGTTTTCCTAAAATTAACATAATACACGTTATACGAATCTCTAAAAATAAGTTTACTACACTGATTTTTATATATTTTTTAAATTTTAAGCCTAGACCAGAGTCTAGGTTTTTTCATTTCGTATAACAGCCATTATCTTAAATGGGAGGGGAGATTAAGCTAAAATTAGGGTTTTAATTTAGAGAAAGTAATGTCTCAGATAAAAATTTATGCTTTAGATGAAACTATAGAATTACATCGTGATAATTTAAGTAAAGCTATCCATCAGGCTTTAGTTAAAGAATTAAAATACCCTGAAGAAAAAAGGTTTCAACGTTTTATTCCACTAGAATCCAAAAATTTTATATATCCAGCAGACCGCAGTACATCTTATATAATTATTGAAATTTCCATGTTCGATGGACGAACAAAAGAGACTAAAAAAGCATTTATTAAGACTCTATTCGAAAATATAAACAATCTATGCGGTATTGATTCAAATGATGTTGAGATAACTATATTTGAAACTCCTAAAGAAAACTGGGGCATTAGAGGGGAAAATGCGGATGAACTACAGTTAAATTATAAGGTAAGTGTTTAAATTTCCTGAAATTAACATAATACACGTTATACGAAGTTGAAAAATTGAGACTATAGCCTTAATTTTTATGTGTTTTTAAAATTTAAAGCCTAGACTTCGGTCTAGGTTTTTTTCATTTCTTATAACAGCCATTATGTTAAATGGGGCGGATTATTCTCATTAATGATCCCAAAAGCTTTTCTCCATGCCTGAGGGCTGGTGCCATATTTTTCACGGAAATTCTTTCTAAATGACACGGTATTATTAAAACCTGAAAGCTCGGTTATCTTTTCGATAGACAAGTTTGTCGTTTCTAAGAGTTCACAACTTAATCTGATTCTTTCAGTATTCAGCCAATCGACTAAGGTCATACCTGTCGCTTTCTTAAAATGCCGTGTGAACGTCCTACGTGTCATATGTGTCCGTTCAGCTAAGCTTTCAATATTATGTTGTAAAGCTAAATTCTTTCTTAAAAAATCAAGTAATAGGTTAATTTGTGCATCTTGGCTCGATTCTGCGACTGGCTGTTCAATAAACTGAGCTTGCCCACCTTCACGGTGAGGCGGGATCACCATTACTCTAGAGACTTTATTTGCAATTTGTGCACTATAGATTTCTCGTACCAAGTATAGGCAGCAGTCTAATGCTGCACCTGTTCCAGCAGAGGTTACAATCCTTTGGTCTTCTACATACAGGGCATCATGATCAAGTTGAACCTGTGGAAACCGCTCACTGAAATCTTGTTCAGCCATCCAGTGCGTAGCTGCTTTTTTATGGTCAAGTAAACCAGCATATGCCAGTGCATAAGTTCCATAGCATAACCCTACAATTCTAATTCCAGTCTGATATGCACAATTTAGGGCATCGATAAGTACTTGTTCAGGCTCGTGATTAAAATCATCCCACCCAGGAATAATAATAAGATCCGACTCTTTAATGAGCTCAATCCCACCATCAGGGATAATCATCATAGACTGTTCTGTTTTTACGGGTTGGCCATCTATAGAAAAAATTTTCAGATCAAATAAGCGTTTATCTTTAATCTTGATATTAAAAATGATATGGGGGATAGAGAAGTGAAATGGATTTATATTGGGATAAACGAATAATCCAATCACTGGTATAGCCATTCGATCTACCTCTCTAAAATAATAAATATAGCATGTTGTCCCAATAGTTTCGATGATTGTCCTTAAGGACAATTTTATTGCTTAATTTTTCCTATCATGATTCGAGTATGACTAAATGATTGGATCTGGAACATGAATAAAATTTTAAGTAGCTCTGTTATTGCACTCTCTCTGGCAATGGCTTCAGTCCATTTATATGCGAAGGATAAGGTGGTTCAGCGAGATACTTCTAAAGTTACGCATATACAAGAAATTCGCAATGCAACGATTAAAGTAACCTATGCTGATACAACCTTTTTAATTGACCCAATGTTTGCTAAAAAAGGGTTCTATGAAGGTTTCCCCGATACTCATCGTAGCTATTTACGGAACCCATTAGTCGATTTGCCTATCAAGCCCGAAACGATTTTAGAAGGTGTAGATGCGGTAATCGTGACCCATACCCATTTAGATCATTGGGATGATGCAGCACAAGCGGCTATTCCGAAAAACATGCCCTTGTTTGTACAGAATAAAGAAGACCAAAAAGTCATTCAGTCACAAGGCTTCAAAGATGTCCGTGTATTAACGCAAGCCACCTTTGAAGGGATTAAGCTCACTAAAACTGGTGGTCAACACGGTACTGATGCCATGTACCGTATTCCTAAGCTTAAAGCTGGATTAGGTGAAGCAATGGGTGTGGTATTTGAAGCTGCTGGCCATGAAACTGTTTATGTGGCAGGAGATACCATCTGGCGTTCTGAAGTTGATCAAGCGATTCAAACATTTAAACCTGATGTGATTGTCTTGAATACAGGTAACGCCTTGGTTGATGGCTTTAAAGAATCCATTATTATGGGCAAAGAAGATACTTATCATGCAACTCAGAAAGCACCAAATGCTAAAGTGGTTGCTGTTCACATGGATGCAATTAACCACATGTCGGTAACACGTGCTGAGCTTGCAGATTACGTAAAGGACAAAGGAATCCAAGATAAGGTTTTAATTCCTATCGATGGTGAAACGCTTTCTTTCTAAAGTGACTTAAAGAAGTGGAAGCATTCCACTTCTTTAAAACATAAGTAGAACAAAACAAATATTAGTTAAGTAAAGGAATAGGTATGTCAAAATCAGCTTTATTAGTTATCGACTTACAAAATGAATATCTACCTACAGGTAAATTACCATTGGTAAATATTGAACAAGCTGCTGCTAATGCAGTGAAAGTAATTGCGAAAGCCCATCAACTGGGTACTCAAGTGATTCATGTGCAACATATTGCTGATGCTGAATCTCCTATATTTGAACCTAGCTCAAATGGTATTGAATTTCAGGACACAGTTAAGCCGCAAGAAGATGAAGCTGTAATCATTAAAAATCACATCAATGCGTTCTTAAATACGAATCTCAAAGAAATTTTAGATAGCAATCAAGTGACTGAGTTAGTCGTGATTGGTGCTATGACGCATATGTGTGTTGATGCTGCTGTTCGTGCTGCTTCTGATTTTGGTTATAAGGTAAAAGTGATACATGATGCTTGTGCAACACTAGACTTGGAATTTAATGGCGTTAAAGTACCTGCTGGTCATGTCCATGCAACATTAATGGCCGCTTTTGAATTTGCATATGCTCAAGTAATATCAACTGAAGATTATGTTAGCTAAAGACTAAGATTTCCTAAAATTAACATAATACACGTTATATGAAGTTGAAAAAGGGAGCTTTAAGCTCCCTTTTTTACTAGTTTTTTTTAAATTGCTAAGCGTAAATTCAGCGCTTTTACCACTTTAATAACAGTATCAAAGCTTGGATTTACATCGCCAGAAAGTGCTTTATAAAGACTTTCTCGGCCTAAACCTGTGTCTCTTGATAATTGAGCCATTCCTTTAGCTTTAGCAATATTACCTAAAGCTTTTGCAATGAATGCCGCATCACCATTAGATTCATCTATACAGGCTTGTAGGTAAGCTTGCATATCTTCTTCTGTTTTAAGATGTTCAGCACTGTCCCATTTACGAAGTTTAATAGCCATTTATAGCTCCTCCTCTAAATCTTGTGCTAGTTGTAGGGCAAGTTTTATATCTTTACTTTGCGTAGACTTGTCTCCGCCTGCTAAAAGAATAACGACCCTTTGCCCTTGCTTACAGTAATAGATCCTGTAGCCAGGTCCAAAGAAGAAACGTAATTCAGAGACACCTTCACCGACTGGTTCAGTATCTCCAAAGTTTCCATCTTCAACCCGATCAATTCGGACTTGTATGCGTCTTTTTGCCTGCTGGTCTTTTAACTTGGTAAACCAGTCATCAAAGACTTCAGTGGTATATATTGAGTACATAAGATTAATGTATCCTATAGGATACATTCATGCAAGAAATAAACTTGAATGTATGGGGCTTATAACAGAATTTCGTATAACAACCATTATGTTAAATGCGGGATAAATCAAGATATTTGTTTTATAAATTCAGTTTTATTTCTTGGCGAAACCATGATTGATTCATGAATACCATCTTTTTTATATTCAATTCTTATTCTATCTAAAGATAAAGCTGGAGCTGATAAAGAGTCTGATGTTTCCTCGATCTTTTCAATGCTATTCAATGGAATTTCCCACTTTAAGAAGATACTGTGTATCTTTAATATCTCACCGTCTACAACATAGTATGTTGTTGGAATGGGTAACCAAACCACTAGAGCTAAAGAACTTAAAAGGACGGAAAAAATTATATTTGCATGTAAATTTTGGCTATCAAAATGACTATAGACTAAGGTTAAAAGCAGTAAAGAACTTCCTGTCAAAACTATAATCACCCACCAATCTATTTTTGATTTATATTTTTGCATTATTGAATTTCTCTAAAATTAACATAATACGCGTTATACGAAACGTTTTGTAAAAACCATTTTAAAACAATGTCTTATGGATGTAAAAACAGCATAAGCAGTCACGCTCAGGCTGTTTTAGTGATTTTTCATGTTCCACGATCAATAAATAAACAATGTTCCACGGGTTTGTTTAGCTTTGGCGAATAATCAATGGATGCCATTGAAGCCTTTTAGGTCTTCCGTTTTCTCAAAAATGAAGTCTCTGCGATCCAGG
>NZ_VPEO01000050.1:0-4019 GCF_013417155.1 Acinetobacter sp. YH16052
TACAGGTACACGTTCAGTCTGAAATTGAAAATGTATTAAAAGATCAAATTTCTTTACTCAAAAATCAGTTAGATTTAGCAAATCAAAGAGAAAAGTCTTTGATGCAACATATTGAAGATCTCACTCATAGAATTGAGTTTAAAGGCACGTTAGAACAGCCAAAACAAGAAAATACTAGTAAGCTAAATGAATCTACTAATCTAAATATAGCAACAGATCCTCGGCCAGAGATTGAGTCGAACTATGACGCATTGACTACTTTTGGGGAAGACAACAAGCGTATACCTATTCCTGAACACGTTGAACCGGAACCTAAAAAAAGGGGATTATTGGGCCGTTTAGCTCGGGCAGTTTTTACAGATGAGTAAGGTTTTATTGTTATTTTTAGCTAAACAAAAGTGTGGAACATTGCTTACTTATTAAGCGTGGAACGTGAAAAGTCATAAAAAAAGCCCAATCGGGTGTGATTGGGCTTTTCAATACGAAATAAACTATTGAATTAAAACAAATAATTTAGAGCATTTCGTATAACGTGTATTATGTTAATTTTAGAAAATCTTTAAGATTGATCTGAATGCTAAACTATTTCTACAGACACATACCGATCTTGCCCAGCCTTAAAACCAACATAAATTAAAGCAAGTGCCACGCAGGCTAAAAAGATTTCAACCTTTATAAAATGGCCCGGTGACTGATACAGCAGTCCTACCATCAACGGTCCAAAAGCACCAAATCCAAAACCGACACTTTGCACCATACTAGATAATTGTGCTGCCACATGTGTATTCTCTGAACGTAAAACAATCATGGCCATCGCAATAGAGGTTAAAGCCCCTTGTCCCAGCCCCAGGATCACCGCCCATAACCAAATTGTGTGTAAGGGTGCCATCAAACAGCCGATAAAGCCAATCACAGTCAGTAAAACCACAACGACATTAAACCATGACTGATGTGGAAGACGGGTAGCAATGACCGGAGCCAGAAAACAGGCGATAGTTTGTAAAAAGATAGAACTCGATACAATCAGGCTGGCATCAAAAACAGCAATTCCCCGATCCCTGAGGAATGGTGATAACCAGCCAAATACAGTAAATGAGTACATTGATTGGAGTACCATAAACAGCGTGACTTGCCATGCCAATTTGCATTGCCACAGACCACGAATTTTAGGAGCAATGATTTTTAGGGGGACGCTATGTTGTGGGTATTGAAATAACCAGAAAAGCCAAGCCAATATCGCAGGGACTACCCATATCGCTAAAGCGCTTGACCAGTCCCCATGAAAAAATTGCTGTAAAGGGAGCGTTGTTCCTGCTGCAATAGCTGCACCTCCTAATAGAGCCATCGCATACAAACCTGACATTAGCCCAATAGATTGAGAAAAGTCCCGTTTAATCAGGCTAGGTAGTAAAACATTAATAATCGCGATTGCGCCACCGGCCAAAATCGTACCGATTAATAAACCACTAAGCTCTCCTGTTCCTCGTAAGAGAATACCAATGGTAAGAACAAACATGATGATAAATATTGTTCTTTCAATTCCCAGTTTTTGTGCCAATTTCGGTGCAAAAGGTGCAAATAAACCAAGACAAAGTACAGGTAATGTGGTGATTAAACTGGCCAATCCCGAACTGAGATTCAGTGATTGTCTAATTTCTGGCATTAACGCACCAAAACTAGGAAAGATGGTCCGTAAATTAAAGGCGACCAAAATTAAACTGCATGCCCAGAAAATCAATGTCTTAGGATGGGAATAGGATGGTGATGCTGTTGAATAAATCTCTTGTGTACTCATGCCTATTCCCTATATAAAACGCATACAATCCATATATTAAATATATATGTTAAATCATATATATTAGATTATCATATAGGTATGAAATTAAACAATGGATGAAAGCGTGAAAGATTTAGAATTCAAGGATCATTTCTCTAAAGGTTCTGAAGGCTACGCAGCCTACCGTCCTGTATATCCTATCGATTTGGTAGATGAATTAGCCTATCTATGCCCAGCACAAAATCTTGTACTAGATTGCGGTTGTGGTACAGGACAGCTTTCAGTGCTATTAGCAGAAAGATTTGATGAAGTCGTTGCAACAGATGCAAGTTCTGCTCAAATTGAAAAAGCCAAAAAATGGGAAGGTGTAATCTATCGAACAGCTTTAGCTGAAGATAGCGGGTTGCCAGATGAATCAGTCGATCTGATTACGGTTGCACAAGCTGCACATTGGCTGGATCTGGATCGTTTTTATCAGGAAGTGCAGCGTATTGCCCGGCCCAATGCGATTTTAGCCCTCATTACTTATGGTGTTTTGCATGTTGAAGGCTCTGTCGATACGCTTATTCAACAATTCTATTATCAGACCATTGGTCCATATTGGCCTGCCGAAAGAAAGCATGTTGAAGACGGATACCGAAACTTGCCTTTTCCATTTCCCGAAGTAGAGGTTCCTGAGGTCAACATGCAGGCATTTTGGAATCTGGATGAATTAATGGGCTATTTTAATACCTGGTCTGCAGTAAAAGAGGCTGAAAAAGTCCTCGGTTTTAATCCAGTTTGTCAATTTAGAACAGCGTTATTAGCTGAATGGAAAGATCCTGCTATCAAGAAAAAAATTACCTGGCCTTTATCTATTCGGGCTGGAAAAGTGAATGCTGCATAATTTAAGGAAAAATATGACAAACAATATCCCATCTGGCTTGACCTATACACAAGAAATTATAGTTGATGAATCCTTAACAGTTCCTCAAGTCTCAACGAAGTTTACTGGCTTTGCCGATATGCCACCGGTATTTGCCACAGCCTATATGGTGGGTTTTGTAGAATGGACTTGTGTAGAAGCGCTGCATCCCTATCTTGAGCCTCAGCAACGGACGGTCGGCACACATGTCAACCTCAGCCATAATGCGGCTACTCCAGTTGGCATGAAAGTCACTGCTGAAGTGACGTTGACGCATATTGAAGGGAAAAAATTAACCTCTGCTGTAATCTGCCGAGATGAAGTAGATGTGATTTGTGAAGGAACTCATGAGCGTTTTATTATCGATCATGAAAAATTCCTGACCCGTGTTCAAGCCAAATCAGCAGCTACAAATGAGCATTAATTAAGCATTTTAGAAAGGTGAGGAATAACTTTTCAGGAACTCCAGTAAAGTTTTTGCTGCACTGCTGAGAGGTCGGTCAGATGACCAACATGCACCGACCTTTAAAGAATCACCTTTCTGGTGGGGTAGTTTCAGTGGAACAATACCTGACTCATTTTCAAGCGCAGCCAAAGGTAAGGTAGTTATGGCCAAACCTGAACGTACAGCAGATAAAATAAGCGCCGGATTTTCTGACTCCAACACAATATTCAACGGTATGCCTAAAGCGGTTGAATGGCGTTCAAGCAAATCCCGTTGATGGTATCCAGTCGGATAGATCGCTAAGGGCTGTGTGAGTAGTTTTTCCCAGGAAATGCTTTCAGCTTGAACAAGTTGTTGATGGAATGAGGTTGAAACACAAGCTACATTTTTTAAATCCCACAGATATTCCGTCTCAACCTGAGGCTCTATGCCTTTATATACGGTCAAGCCTAAATCCAAAGCTTCTTTCTTCACTAAAGCTTCAATTTCCAGGGCACCAGCTTGATAAACTTTAATATGAATTTTGGGATATAACGCCATAAATTTCGGCAGTACTTGGGAGAGCGCAAATTGCGTCACCATCGCAGGAGCCGCAATACGTAATTGACCTATAGAGAGATTTTCCAGATCCTTGAGTTCATCCTTCACATTCATCAACAGACTCATCACAGGAGCTGCACGTTCCTTGAGGAGGCGACCACTTTCTGTCAGTTCAACTTTGCGGTTAGCGCGAATAAAAAGCTGTGTACCCAATTCTTTTTCTAGTTCTTTAATAGTAATACTGACCGCAGATTGGGCAACATCTAATGCATGAGCAGCAGCAGAAAAACTGCCGTTTTCGATCACGGCCATAAACACTTCAATACGACGTAGTTTTATCTTCATTTTATATG
>NZ_VPEO01000051.1:0-5504 GCF_013417155.1 Acinetobacter sp. YH16052
GTACAAATAGCATGATTTTATCGTTTAAAAGGGTACAAATAGCATGATTAAAGGGTACAAATAGCATGATAAAGGGTACAAATAAATTATTGTACCCTTTATCTTATTGGTGTACATTGTTTTCTCATGAGGGTACAGAAATCATGTTCATTTTTTATAAGGTTTGATATCTAAATGAATAAAGAAAATAGTTATGAAAAGTCTTATCCAGTAACAACAATGGCTATTCAAAATAAAGTTACTGAATGCTTTAAAAGTATGTCTGTAGATGAAAAAAGAATTTTAATTATGGCATCTCCGATTGCTAGAAATATCGATGCAAGTGAACAAGATCAAATATTAATATCAGCTCAACAATTTGCTGATGATTGTGGTATCAAAGTCAATTCTGCTTATAAACAAATTGAAAATGCATCAAAAAAATTAGTAGACCGGTCTTTTTCATACGTTAACGATAAAGGAAAAAAGGTCTACTCTAATTGGGTAATTGATGCTACTTATGAAGATGCAGGGATATCTTTAAGATTTACATCTATTGTTTTGGTGATGTTAAAGATTTTAGATAAATATAATCCATACACTCGTTATAAAAAGGATGTAGTTCTAAAATTAAAAAAAGACTACTCAATAGACTTTTACCATTTGGCGAAAAAAAATCAGGTAAAAAATGGCTTTGAATTAACGCTAGATGAAATGTTTACAGAATTTGGTTTACCTGAATCTTATAGAGATTTGAGGAACTTAAAACGAAGAGTTTTGAATAGTTCATTAGATGAAATTAATAAATTTACCGATATAACAGTTGACTATAATCCAATTAAAAAAGGGCGTTCAGTAATTGGCTTTAAATTTATAGTAAAAGAAAAACCAAAGCCCAAATTAGTAGAGCGTCAGCGAGATCAAAACACCATAGACATGTTTTTCAATCTATCCGATGCTCAAATTAACAAGTACAGCACTATTTTATCTCAACTCTCTGAACTATCAGACCTAAGTAACTTTCCTGATTATCCTGCTTTTGCCCTTTGGATCGGTGGCATCTTACGAGATCCGAAAAGTGTAAGGGAGGAAACCGCAAAACGAATTTTTAAAGCTCTGCATAGCAAAACGGATTTTAAACCATGAGAACTAAAGTTGAATTAGCCGCAATGAGTTGTGAAGAACTCAAAGACTATGAGCAAAGTTTACTAGCTCTGTGGACACCAAGAATGGCTCTTGAAAGTGACATTGAAAGGTTCTGCACTCAACGCAGAGAATTATTGGAGGTTTTTAATCAATTAAAAAATCCTGATGCTCCTGAACATGAACGTTTAAAAAATTCTATTTTATCGCTCAAATATAAGATTAAAAAATTAGAAGATAAATTGGATAATCTTATTCAAGATAATCGCTGAAATTATATAGATTTAATTATTCAGATTATTTAAGTAAAACTGTGAAACATTGCCTAATATTTAGGCGTAGAACATGAAAAATCAAGTAAAAAACCCCTGTTCACAGTCAGGGGTTTTTCGAAATGGATTATATTGTTGAATTATAAGAAGTAAAAATTAGCATTTCGTATAAGGTGTATTATGTTAATTTTAGAATTTCTTAAAATTAATTGTCTATAACAAAAAAATTTCATTCCAAATATTAATCATAATTTTTATTAATTTATGAGAAAATGCAGAAAATATAGTAAGTAATTTATACCTAATTATTTTTATAAAATTTTAAGTTTGTAGGAGCATAAATTTTGGAAGTTTACAGACACTCAAGTTATGAGTTCCAAGTTGTTGACAAAATTGGAGCTGGAGGATTTGGTGAAGTATACGAAGTGGCATTACCTACATGTGATTTTAGATATGCACTAAAACGATTTGCTCCACAAAAAAATATTGCTGAAGCTTCTCTATTTTCTGAAGGTGAACTATTAGAAAGATTCCGTCAGGAAATGAGATATCAGACAAATTGTACTCACAAAAATATAGTTTCTATTTGTGTAGTCCATCAAGGCGATGCTCCATTTTTTGTAATGGATCTTGCTGATTCTGACTTGAATAAGCTAATTAAAAAAGACCTTCTTTCTAATGAGGAAAAGATTAAAGTTATTCTAGATGTTCTGGATGGTTTGGAATATCTTCATAATAAAGGACTAGTTCATAGAGATATAAAACCAGAAAATATATTACTTTTTAATGGAGTATATAAAATTTCAGATTTTGGACTAATTAAAAATTTAGCTCCTAATGCACATCCTAACGATGTTATGAGTGCAATTGGTCTATGTCTTGGAACAACACGATACATGGCTCCTGAAGTTGAAGAAGCTGCGCATTATTCGCATCTTTCTGACATTTTTGCACTAGGCGTGGTCATGTCACAATTACACATAACAGAGCTAGCTAGCATCGCAAATAAGTGTACTTCCCAAACGGTTAGGTTCCGATATCAATCGATTGCTGAAATCAGAAACGATATTCTAAGAGTGATAAAATGAAAATTACATTAAGTTGCGTTTCATCTTTTTCAGAAGCAAGAGATAAATTTTCGCCTGAAAGAAGTAAACAGAATGAAGATTCACTAATTGTGCCTCTTAAAAAAAGTAATGGCTTTTTATTTGGGGTTGCTGATGGTTTAGGCTCATATCATGGTGCAAAAGAAGCATCCTATTTCGTTTGTAACTATATTGAAAACCTTCAACAAATTAGTCACGAATACTTAGAACATTCTTTAAAAGAAGAACTCAAAATCAATTTTCAAAATTTTATTCAAAGTCAAAATTCTGAATACATTAAGGCCTCTACAACTCTCTCATTTTGTTTTTTAGATGATAGTGGTTTGAGCATTTGGCATATTGGCGATTGTAGAGTTTATATCAAGCAAGATACTAAATTAATTCAACTTACGAATGATCATACTCAATATCAAAAGTTACTTGATAAAAAAATATATAGTAAAAAGGAGTTAAACGAAAAAAAGATAAGTCAAAGTACTTTAACAAATGCGATTTCATCTTTCATTGATTTAGATAATGACTATACATTTATCCCCTATGACTCTTTAAAAGATGAATATGGAGAAGAAATGTCAGTATTTATAATGTCTGATGGTGCATATCATTTTTGGGATCAAAGAAAAAATTTCAGTAAAGTCACAATGAGCGACACTATTAAATTTACTAATGCTCTAAAAAGAAGGATAGAGAATAAAGGTCCAATTGATGATTACACATTAATTGGAACAAAATTTTATTTAAAATAGAATCTCTTATATGAAGTAGAAAAGCCTAACATTAGTTAGGCTTTTCTACTTCATATACAATTAAAATGTTATGCAAATGCCAATAAATCATCATACGGTCTAATAGTCTGTTCGATGGTTTTACCAGCTTTTTCATAGGCAATTTTCAAATCATATTGATGTTGTAAATTAAGCCAACTTTCAGCATCTCCACCAAAGAATCGTGCTAATCGCAAAGCTGTATCAGCAGTAATACCGCGACGTTCTAATACAATATCGTTAATTCGAGCTGCAGTTACACCTAACTTTCTAGCTAGAGCAGTAGAGCTTAAATTTAGTGGGAGCATGTACTCTTCTTTAAGAATTTCACCTGGGTGAACAGCTCTCATACCATTATGATGGATCATACATATACCTCTCAAAATTAATGGTAATCGACTATCTCAACCTCACTGGGTCCATTATCCGTCCAAACAAAACAGATTCGCCATTGATCATTAATACGAATACTGTGTTGCCCTAAACGATCACGTTCTAATTTTTCTAATCGATTACCTGGAGGAGATCTCAAAAAATCTAAAGTTACTGCTGCATCTAGCATCGTCAATTTTCGGGTAGCAACTTTCAAAATAGCTGAAAATTTAGAACTCTTACCCGTTTCAAATAATTGACGCGTATATTCGCACTTAAAACTTTTTATCAATTGAGATGCCCTTCATATAATATATTGTATATCGATATGCATTATATCACAAGGATACTTTGCTGTGGCTTACAAGAAAGCCACACGGGCTTAATACAAAATCTTTTATTGCAACCTAGATTTAGGTACAAATTGAAACATATAAAAAAGAGCGAAAGCTCCTTTTTTATATGTTTCAATTAATTTTTCTATAGTTAATATCATATCCAGCATCACTTAGCATATGAGCCACAGACATACGCCAGTCTTTATAACCATGGTCTGTATATACGACACCATTTACATCTCCTGGCATTTCAATATGACCTTCCTTTTTTACTAAGCAGATTACTTTTTCACGAGTATATAAACCTATTAATAAACCATGCTCAAAAACAACATTTTGCCTAGCTCTTAATTTGTACTCATCCTCCCCAATAGCTTTTCCCTGATCATCAGGTGTGTATAAAACTATCCCAAACCCAATAGAAGGATCTTTTGTGTAACGTTCTAACTTTTCTATGATTGTAAGGCTAGCATCGTGCTGTTCTCTGAGAACTATTGGCTCAATTAATTGAGCTGATAAAAAAGCTTTTACTTCATTTATCAATGCATCATCATGCCCATGGACAATGAATACTTTAGATGGGGTAACCTTCTTTTCTTTACCTAATAAATTAGGAACTTGCTTTTTAGTTCCTTTTGCATATGTTATTAATTCTTCTGTTATTTCTTTTTGTTTAAGAATCGCGGACTCTAAATCATTAGAATAAAAACCGATCATAACAACACTAGATGCCTGATTTTCAGCCCTTCGTTGAGCAGCTTGTTGCTGTTTTAAAACCTCACCAGATATCTCACTAGAAAACATGCGTAAACGTTCAATATGCTCAATAGGAATTGTACGCCCATTTATTAATATAGGGTTCCCAACCTGGTAAGGTTCAGCATATTTACAAATCAAATCTTCTAAATCTGTTAAATCTGATTTGATTTCAACTTTATCCCACGCATTTTTATGATGTTTTTCGCCTAATTCTAAAATCACATGATAATACATATTACTAATGCCATATCTTCATTTATATTTTTTAAATATATAATAAGTTTAAGAAAATTAACTACATATTTAACATAAAATCTCTTATGCGAAATTTAGGTCTTATCCCAAATAAATCCATTAAAAAGATCTTTATCTTTCTGCCTATTTTCTTCGGTCTTATTTTCCGTATTTAAAAATTGCTCAAAATCGACTAATTGCTGCTTAAAAGATTCATTATTTTTTAACTTATTCAGCGCCCAAGCACCCAGTAGAATTTTACGTCTAGTATCATCTTTACGTTGCTGATCAGAAACTTTCTTTTTTTCACGTGCAATGGCAGCTTTTTTCTGTTCTTTTAGCTGTTTTAAACGCTCTTCTTGCTTTGCAATTTTTTGCTCTAAATTATCAACACTCATACCATCACCGTATCAAGGAATCCCCCTCAAGCATAGGTCTGTTTGAATTGAAATTCAAGACATCCCATGCTATCGTGGTTTTCCCGAAGGGCGCACTTAGCCATTGGATTTCATCCAATGGTGCGACAAGGGGTAAATC